>DHLV01000251.1 GCA_002405445.1 Flammeovirgaceae bacterium UBA4659
TTTGATTTAGAGCGTAAAGTTAAAATTTTTGTGCACTAGCGTAGCTTGAGTTGCTCTGTTATTTGTTCGAGTTCCTTTATTTCACGACTCGTCAAATCCTTCTTAACACTTTTGTCATATACTGATAATAGAAAGACTTCTTCGCGAGCAGAAAATACGACATGTATAACTCTCGCCCCATGACTTTTCCCAGACGCTTTTCCTGTAATGGGAATTCTTACTTTGTAAATGCCGTGGCCGAGATGTGAGCCTTGCTCCGGATTAGCGGATAGTAAGATAACTAAATTTTCAATGTCTTTCTTGAACCCTGGATAGACTCGGGAGATTTTCTTTAGTTCTTTTTCAAATCTAGAAGTCGGTGTTACACTAAATTTCACGCAGTAAATCATTTATCGACTTTGGTTTCACTTTACCTTGTCGAATAAGCGCCACCTCATGCAATGCTTCCTTTACGTCTTCAAAAACAGATTTTTTTTCTCTTTTTGCCGGCCTATTTTTTTTTAATGCCTCAATTTCTTTTTTAAAACTTTTCCAATCGGACGATGTTATAAAAACACCCCGTTGGCCGTTTTTGTCTTTGATAGCCCTAACTTTTAATTTTTTTCGACCAATTAGCATGCGTCAAATTTACTAAAATTTATTGGAGGAAGAGTTCTCCAATTTCTAAAGATTTATGTCCACATTGTGAAACTTGGTAAAGCTACTTTTTCAGATTCTCATCCAAAAATTTAAGCACCTCCTCAGACGCCTTAATGTTGTTTTCCTTCTTTACAAAACCGTGGCCTTCATCCGGGAAGATGACATACTCTACCTTCACGCCATTTTTGCGCGCGTTGGCTACAATCTCGTCAGATTCTACTTGCAACACGCGAGGGTCGTTGCTGCCTTGCAATACGATAAATGGTCGTTTGATTTTGTCAGTGTGGAACAAAGGTGACTTGGCGTAAAGTGTAACAGAGTCGCTTGTATTAGGGTCGCCCAATTCCGTGTACAGTGCTTGGCGTTGCGCTTCCCACCACGAGGGGATGCTGCGGAGCGTTCTGATCCAATTAGTGACACCAAATAAATTCACACCCACTTTAAACTCCTCAGGTGCAAACGTGAGTGCGGCCATTACCATATAGCCTCCGTAACTTCCGCCATAAATGCCAATGCGTTCGGTATCAATGTAGGGCAGTGTCGCTAAAAACTTTTTCGATTCTACACAATCGCGTAAATCTTCGTTGCCGTGCTTGCGATCGTCCGCTGCAAAAAAGGTTTTTCCATAGCCCGAACTACCGCGGTTGTTTACGGCCAATACTGCATAGCCATGATTGACCAAATGTTGCAAAGCGGCAGAATAGTTCAAACGCGTTTGCCCGCCCGGTCCTCCATGTATCCAAAGCAATGCAGGAACCTTCTGTCCGTCTTTGATCCCTTTAGGCTTGTACAGTAAACACGGGATTTCCATTCCATCAAAAGATTTGAATCGCACCACTTCTCCCGCCACCAAATCGTTTGGGTCAATTTCTTTGGTCATGGTATTGGTGAGCTGTTTCACCTCTTTTGTGTCGAAATTGTAGACAAACAAATTGCTGGGTGATTTGGAGCTGCTCACATAAAATGACATCAACTTTTCACTATCGGAAATATTCACTCCCGTGATATCTCCTTCGGGCAACCCATCAATAGATACAAGCTTGCCTCCGTCTTGCTCATTATAAATTTTTATTTCGGTGCGGGCATCATTGTTGATCGCCACCACGCGGTATTTGCCATTGCGCGATAAGTAGGCATACATAATGTCCCATGGTGCTTCTTCTATTTTTTTCTTTTCTCCTGTGGCAATATCGTAACTGGCCAAATACATGAATTCGCTTCCCTCATCCGTCAAAAAGTAAAGGGTTTTCCCATCTAGACTGAAATACTGCGCGTTGTATTGTGCGTTTCCTTCGTGTGGTGAAAGTAACTTTATCGCTCCCGATTGGGTGTCTAGCAAATACATGTTTGAATTGTTGGTGGTAATCGTTTCGCTCAACGCAACGTATCGGTCATCGTTTGATATCGCATCGGGATTTAGTCCTTTTTCGTTCTTGTATAACAATGTAGATGGATACACTTTCGTTTCGCCCCCACTGATCTGCACACTGTATAAATCAAAAAACTTTTTGTCGCGACTGTTAGACGAATAGTACATCAGCTTCTTATTGTAGCTCCAGCCAGCAAATTGTGCCTTGGCGGTGCTATCTTGAATCAAGTCGATAACTGAACCATCTTGGTTGCGCACATACAGGTGATTGATTTCATTCCCACCGTTATCGCTGGTGTAAAGCATGCGGTCATCGCTGGGGAAATACGACTGACTGAAAATGGCATTGGTGGTAGAAGAGGTCAACTGCTTTTCCTGTTCGGTCTTCAGGTCGATCTCATAAGCATTGAATATGCCAGTTGCCCTGCTGTTGTACACGATTTTCGATTCATCTGCTGAAAAAGCCCCGCCATTGATGGGTACGATATCCATAAACTGCGAAATTGAGTATTGCTTCGGTGCCGTTTCTTTTGTGGTAGAGCAAGCGGCCAACAAAATAGTAAGTACAAAAAGCCATATCTGTTTCATAAATACATCTATTTAAGTGTGCGAATGTACATTTTTTACATGATAAGTCATTTCAAAAATCACTAACCGGCAGTTGAAGTTTGACGGAAGCATCTTATACGCGTTTTCAGCATGACCTTAGCCTCACTCACACTCACATCAAAGTGTTTTGTAGCATTCACATCTGGTAATTGATGATATACATACATGGTGCAAAGGCCGCCTCGCCATTCCAAGTCACAAAGTTTGCCTACCTTTGCACTTGCATTAAAACTTCTCATTTTATGGTCGCCACCGTTACAACCAGCCAGGAGGCAATTGCACTCGAAGATAAATTTGGTGCGCACAATTATCACCCGATACCAGTCGTGCTCAGCCGTGGCGAAGGGGTGTTTTTGTGGGATGTGGAGGGTAAACGACATTATGATTTTTTATCTGCTTACAGCGCGGTAAACCAGGGTCATAGCCATCCGCGAATCATCAATGCGTTGATCAACCAAGCAAAAGAATTAACGCTTACTTCTCGTGCTTTTTACAATGACAAGTTGGGGATAGCAGAGAAGTATGTCTGCGAGACATTCGGGTATCAAAAGGCACTTTTTATGAACAGCGGTGCCGAAGCCAACGAAACCGCCATCAAGCTCGCGCGCAAATGGGGCTATACCAAAAAAGGCATCCCCCAAAATCACGCGGTGATTGTGGCGGTGAAAAAGAATTTTCATGGAAGAACCACCACCATTATTTCCGCTTCTACGGACCCGAGTGCAACCAAACACTTCGGGCCTTTTATGCCGGGCTTTAATATTGTGGATTACGATGATGTTTCGGCATTGGAAAAAGCATTGAGCCATCCGAATGTTTGTGGTTTATGGATTGAACCCATCCAGGGCGAGGCGGGCGTGTACGTGCCGCACGATGGATATTTGAAAGCTGCTGAGAAATTATGTCGGCAATACAATGTGTTGCTGATGATGGACGAAATCCAAACCGGCATTGCACGCACGGGCAAGATGTTGGCAAGCGACCATGAAGATGTGCGGGCCGATATTTTGATTTTAGGGAAAGCATTATCTGGCGGGGTGTTGCCGATATCTGTGGTGTTGGCAGATGACGAAATTATGTTGGTGATTAAGCCGGGCGAACACGGTTCAACCTTTGGGGGCAACCCGTTGGCCGCTGCCGTGGTGATGGCTGCATTACAAGTGGTGAAAGACGAAAAGCTTGCAGAGAATGCGGAAAGATTGGGGAAAGTTTTCCGCGCGCGGATGACTGACTTAATGAAGCGCACCAATAAAATTACATTAGTAAGGGGTAAGGGTTTACTAAACGCTATCGTTATCAACGATTCGCCTCAAAGTGAAACCGCTTGGAACATTTGCATGAGCTTTGCGGAGCATGGCCTGCTGGCAAAACCAACCCACGGCAACATTATCCGATTGGCACCACCGTTGGTAATAACCGAAGAGCAGATCCACGAGTGTTGTGATATAATTGAGAAGGTAATCTTGAATCATTAACAATTGACATTGATACTAGATACTGGTTGCTAGTATCTAGCATCAAGAATCCCGAATCTATCCATGACTCCAGCCAAAGCTTACGCAGCTCAAACGCACACTTCACCACTTGCCCCTTGGAATTTTGAAAGGCGCGAAGTGGGTGCACTCGATGTACAATTTGACATCAATTATTGCGGTGTTTGCCACTCCGATTTGCACCAAATCCGCAACGAATGGTTTACTGGAATTTTCCCGATGGTACCCGGCCATGAGATTGTGGGTAAAGTAACCAAGGTGGGTGCTGCTGTAAAAAAGTTGAAGGTGGGCGATCTAGTCGGTGTGGGCTGCTTGGTTGACTCGTGCCGCGGATGCGATAATTGCCAACATGGCTTGGAACAGTATTGCAACAATGCAGTGGGCACCTATAACGCAACTGGAAAGGACGGCTTGCCGACTTACGGAGGATACAGCAGCGTGATGGTGGTGCACGAAGATTTTACGCTCAAGGTTTCTGAAAAACTCAATTTGCCCGCAGTGGCCCCATTGCTCTGCGCGGGCATTACTACGTACTCGCCTCTGCGCCATTGGAAGATTGGCAAAGGCCATAAGGTGGCTGTGTTGGGTTTAGGTGGACTAGGGCACATGGCGGTGAAATTTGCCAACGCATTTGGTGCAGAAGTAACAGTGTTGAGTACATCGGTTGGCAAAGAAGCTGAAGCAAAAAAATTGGGTGCGCATAAATTTGTGCTGACTACCGACAAAGCGCAAGCAAAATCAGTGAAAGGTTATTTTGATTTTATTGTTGATACCGTTTCTGCTCCGCATGATTTTAGGTTCTATCTCAGTATGCTGCGCACCGATGGTACACACATATTGGTAGGCTTACCATCGCAGCCGCTGGAGATACCACCATTCTCAATTGTAGGTGGCAGAAAAAGCGTGGCTGGTTCTTCTATAGGCGGCATACCCGAAACCCAAGAGATGCTTGATTACTGTGCGGAGAAAAATATCGTTTCTGACATTGAGCTCATCAATATCAACTACATCAACCAAGCGTATGACCGCATGTTGAAAGGCGATGTGCGGTATCGTTTTGTGATTGATATGGCGAGTTTATAGCTAGGTGCTATTTATGTTTAACTTCCAAAAGTTAACGCGTTTTGATTTATGGTATTTACTTAGTTATGCATTGCTAAGTGTTGTTCTTTTTACTTTGATAGATTTAACACCTGCAATCGTATTTGGATATTCTTTTCTAACCCAACTTTTTCTTTACGTATTCTGCTATAAGTCATTACGGAATTTTTATGTTTTTATTATTTGGCTTGGAATAGGTTTTTGCCATAGTTATTTACACTATATTTTAATCAACGATAATTCATTGCGGTTTGTTAAAGGCCATGCTGCAATGGGACTTAAAAACACTCTTCCTTTGTTACTTTTGTTTCAGGTTCTTCGTGTTTTGAGCCTTAAAATTCAGAGACGTGAACTCGTGAGCCCTAGTCGAGGTTCTACAACGGACATATTTGACGAAGTAAAAATCACTTGGCTCGACTATGTTTTGTTTTTGATTTATGCTTGTGTTGCAATTTTTTCGTTGGTTGACTGACTCTTACACATCAAACTGCCCCACCCCCTGCCTCATTACTACTGCTTCACCCGATGTAAAATCGACAATGGTGGAAGGCACGTTGCCGCCCAGCCCTCCGTTGATCACCAAATCAACCTTGTGTTTAAAGTCTTCGTAGATTTCTTCCGGATCGGTGGTGTATTCTTTGATGTAGTCGTCATCTTTAATGGAAGAAGTAATCAATGGGTTGCCCAACAGCTTCACAATTTCCAACGGAATGCGGTGATCAGGTATGCGGATGCCCACCGTTTTTTTGTTAACGCCCAAAATCTTTGGCACGTTACTGCTCGATTCTAAAATAAATGTGAAAGGACCGGGTAAGAAGCGCTTTAAAGTTTTGAATTCTGATGTTTGCAGGTTGCGCACATATTCTGAAATATGGCTCAAGTCATTGCAGATGAAAGACAAGTTCATTTTTTGCGGCTTCACGCCTTCCACATCACACAGCCTTTCTACTGCGCGCTTGTTCATCAAATCACACCCAATTCCATAAATCGTGTCGGTGGGGTACACAATAACTCCGCCCCGTTGCAACACCTCCACAGCCTTGCCAATTTTGCGGGGCTCTGGATTGATCGGGTGTATCGATAAAATTTCGGCTTGCACTTCGCAAGATAATTCGAAAATCGGCATTCATGTGATGTTCTCTGGCAGGCCAACGGTCACTCATACCCGGTTAATGCTAACGCAACAGAATTATTGACAAATAATGCGTTTGTGTTTTATGCAACAATGGCGAAAATCACACCGGGTCAACTATCGCAATAATCGTGCGTGTCAATGTTGCAAAAGTGTGAAATTCAGGCATGTCAATTGATATTCGCTGGGTCTTACGAAGGTCGGTTAACACCGGGTAAAAATCTCGCCAGGCAGTTCGGCAATAGAAATATATCTCAAACGTGCACGCTTATCAATGTTGTTATTGATTAAGCCAGTTTCAGTAAACAGCATTTCAAAAGCCTTGATTGCGCACAAACTCACGTTGAATATGGCGGACACGAGGAGCCAATTCGCGTTGGCGTAAATTTTCGGGCAGCGTACCGGCATCTCCCAAATAACCGATTGCCAGAATCACGCCTAGTTCGTAATCGCCTGGTATGTTCAGATTTGAGATCAGCGTTTCATGATCAAACCCCCCCATTTGGTGGACGTTCAGGCTCAGAGCGGTAGCCTGTAAGGTCAGAAAAGCATTTGCAGCTCCTAAATCATATTTTGCGGTTCCATTGGTTTTCCCGTTCGCAGAAAAATATTTCCGCGCAAGACTCACGATCAACAAGGGTGCATCCTTGGCCCATACTCTATTGCTTTCGTTTAGGGATACAAAAATCCTGTTCCAAAGTTCAGTTTGGTCTTTGGTTGCGTAGACGTATGTCCAGGGTTGATCGTTCATACTGGAAGGAGCCCATTTTGCGGCTTCAAACAATGATTTGATCTTTTCCGCTTCAATCGGTTTGTTTGAATAAGCTCTTCTGCTTTTTCTGTTTTGAATGATGTCAAAAACAGGCGACTCAATTTCTGTAGTTGTCAAAAAAGTCATTGTCTCCATACCTTCAAACGATTATCGCGTAGTAAACAACAACCACCCGTTTAAGTTTACATTTTGTTTTCCGCACGGTCTTATGCTTACTACAGGTTTTTGGATAAAGATGCGAGGTCACAGATTTCTGGTTCAGCATTACCCGAATAGCAATTCAAGTCAATCTTTCGGCACGCATCCTCCAAAGGCTGATTGACCATTGGTAGCGCATCGGGTTGCATATAGTTCGGGAAACATCCATCAAAGCCAAACGATCATAACGGTTTATCGTCAAGTGAGAGCGCTTGTTCGGCACACGTATACATATTTAAAATCCCGTTGTCGCGTCAAGGTCTGTCATCAGGCATGGTCAAGCTTGGCCTTTATTTTAAAGTGCAGCGGCTACCCAATGATCCTGAGTTGCCATTTTTCGATGTGGGTAATTCTTTTTTTGAATACCTTTTTCTTTCCGGTAGCCTATTTGATAAAGATTGTTAGTTCGAAAATTCAGTTCGCTTGCGCTGAAACGTCAGAAAGAACAATAATAACAAAGAAAAATAACTAATTTGGGCTTGCAAAACCATTTAGATCGTTTACCTTTGCCGTCCCGTTTGGGGAAGGTGGTGTTGGTTAGTGTGGTTGGGAGCTTGGGTTGAACGATCCGCAAGGAGTCGTTTTGATTCGAGGCTGGTGCCTGGCGGAAAGTCAGTCATAACGTTCCTTGAAAAGGTTGGGTAGAATTGCAGAACGGAGCACAAAGGAAAAGGTGGCGGCCGCGGGCCAGGGCTTAGGCTTTGGGCCCCGCGGGCCGACAGACACAAAGAGAGCCCCGCCAGAGATGGTGGGGCCGTAACACATTACTATGGAGAGTTTGATCCTGGCTCAGGATGAACGCTAGCGGCAGGCCTAATACATGCAAGGCGAACGGCAACCCTGCCAGCAATGGTGGGGCCAGAGTGCCGCAAGGGTGCGCAACGCGTATGCAACCTGCCCCGTGCAGGCGGACAGCCCCCCGAAAGGGGGATTAACCCGCCATGGGGCCAAGGGGTGTCATCACGCCTTGGCTAAATCGCAAGAGGCACGGGATGGGCATGCGTCCGATTAGCTAGTTGGCGGGGTAACGGCCCACCAAGGCGATGATCGGTAGGGGACCTGAGAGGGTGATCCCCCACACTGGCACTGAGATACGGGCCAGACTCCTACGGGAGGCAGCAGTGGGGAATATTGGACAATGGGCGAAAGCCTGATACAGCA
>DHLV01000301.1 GCA_002405445.1 Flammeovirgaceae bacterium UBA4659
TTCAATAGCGGCCAACATGTGTTTCAAAAAATTATCAGAAACTACAATTGGCAGCAATCCGTTGTTCAACGCGTTGTTCTTAAAGATGTCTGCAAAGAAACTGGTGACTACCACGCGAAATCCAAAATCATAAATCGCCCATGCGGCATGCTCGCGACTACTGCCGCAACCAAAGTTTTTACCAGCCACCAGAATTTTGCCCGTGTACTTCCTATTGTTCAATACAAAATCCTTGACCGGATTATTCTCGCTATCATACCGCCAATCGCGAAACAGGTTATCGCCAAACCCCTCGCGCGTAGTAGCTTTTAAAAAACGCGCTGGAATGATCTGGTCCGTGTCAATGTTCTCGATTGGCAGTGGTATTGCAGTGGATTTTAATGTGGTAAATTTTTCTTTGCTCATATTCAGTTATTGGTTGCTAGTTTTTAGTTGTTAGCATTCAGGAGACCAACAACCATCAACTAACAACTATTGAAACTCCCTTATGTCAGTCACTCTACCGGTAATCGCGGCCGCAGCCGCGCTCAACGGGCTCGCCAAAAACGTACGCGACTTTGGGCCTTGCCTTCCTTCAAAATTTCGGTTAGAGGTGCTGATGCAATATTTGCCCGCAGGCACTTTATCTTCATTCATGCCTAAGCAAGCCGAACAACCCGGGCTTCGCAATTCAAATCCGGCCTCTTCAAAAACTTTATTCAAACCTTCTTTGATCGCCTGCTGCTCTACTTGTTTCGAGCCCGGTATCACCCACACTTCCACGTTCTGTGCTTTTGTTTTTCCTTTTACCATGTTGGCTACCAAGCGTAAATCTTCGATGCGAGCATTGGTACAACTACCGATAAAAACATAATCTATTGCTTTCCCAAGCAATGAGGAGCCAGGCTCTAATCCCATGTACTCCAGCGATTTTTTGAACGATGCATGTTCAGAAATTTCTTTTAACTCATCGACCGATGGAATTCGATCGGTGACTTTCATACCCATGCCCGGATTGGTCCCATACGTAATCATCGGTGCAATGTCGGCAGCGTCAAATTTTAAAACTGAATCATATGTAGCACCATCATCCGTCTTTAAGTTTTTCCACTCGTCCACTTTTTTGTCGAATGCTTCGCCTTGTGGGGCAAACTTCCTCCCCTTTATATAATTAAATGTCGTTTCGTCTGGAGCAATCAAGCCGCCACGTGCGCCCATTTCAATACTCATGTTACAAATAGTCATGCGCGCCTCCATCGATAAACCGCGAATGGTATCGCCTGCATATTCCACAAAAAAGCCAGTGGCACCACTGGCTGAGATTTTTGAAATGATATATAAGATAATGTCTTTGCTGACCACACCTTTGCCCAACTTGCCATTGATTTCAATTTTCATCGTCTTGGGCTTGTATTGCAAAATGCATTGCGTAGCCAACACCTGTTCCACTTCGCTCGTACCGATACCAAATGCAATGTTCCCAAACGCCCCGTGGGTACTGGTGTGACTGTCTCCACACACAATGGTCATGCCCGGCAAGGTCAGCCCCAACTCTGGCCCAATGATATGAACAATGCCCTGATACGGATGACCTAAATCGTATAATTCCACGCCAAACTCTGCACAGTTTTTTCGCAACGTTTCTACCTGATGCCTGCTTAAAGCTTCTTTGATGGGAAGATGCTGGTCCTTGGTGGGCACGTTGTGGTCTGCAGTAGCCGTTGTGCGCTTGGTATTGAACACCGGTATGCCCCTTTTGCGCAAACCATCAAATGCCTGCGGACTTGTTACCTCATGAATAAAATGTCTATCGATGAAAAGTGCATCAGGGTAGCCATCGGCTCGTTTCACAACGTGGCTGTCCCAAATTTTTTCAAAAACTGTTTTTGATTTTTGTTGGCTCATTCCGTTTACAACAATCGTTAGTTCGTGCTGACTCCCCTAAAACAAAACCGCCCCGCGCTGATAAATACTCAGGGCGAGGCGGCTTCAATAAGATGCAAGCGTCATCTTTTGAATACAATCGCTAAGATGACACAACTTCTAAACAACGGCAACGAAATTCTAAAAAAGTTTATACTGACAAGTGTTTGGTAGTTGAACCTTAATCATTTGCTAACAAGGCGGCCAGGCGACTTTCCCGTATGCTCTCCATCTTTCAACACTTGAACTCCATTCACCAAAACATGTTCAACACCGCTAGCATATTGATGAGGTTGTTGGAAAGTAGCATTATCGCGAATGGTTTGAGAATCAAACACCACCACATCGGCATAATAACCTACCTTCAACGAACCACGTTTTTTCAACTTGAGGTTCGATGCGGGCAATGATGTCATTCGCCTGACTGCTTCCTCCAGCGACATCAACTTTTCATCGCGGGAATATTTTCCGAGAAACCGAGCAAAACTTCCGTAAGCGCGTGGATGAAGGCTTCCTTCGTTATAAGGTGGCTCGTTGGCGATACTGCCTGCATCTGAACAGATACTCACGTAAGGCAGCTGCAACATGCGTTTTACGTTTTCTTCTTTCATCAAAAAGAAAATGCAGGGAATATTGGAGCGGTCTTCCACAATCAAATCGAGCATGGTCTCATTTGCATTTTTCTTTCGCATGGCGGCTATTTCGCTCAGGCGTTTGCCTTTATACAATTGGTTCAACTTCGGGTCGCGAAAGCCAAGCACCATTACATCTTTTGGGTCAGACAATCGAGAAGGAATTCCTTTCTCTAACTCTTCTAACACGCGTTTTCTTAATGCTGGCGTCTTCAGCCGCTTTCGCAACTGGGCCGCTCCGCCCTCTTGCACCCACGTAGGCAACCGGGCTGTAAGGCTCGTGCCGCTGGCATTGTATGTGTACATATCCGCTGTAATTTTCAGTCCGGCTTTTTGTGCACTATCGATTTTCGCGATGACGGTGTCAATCTTGTTCCAGTTCCAAGTATTATTGATTTTCAAATGATAAATCTCAGCCGGTACGTTGGCTTCTTTGGCAATTTTGAAAACCTCGTTCAGGGCTGAAAAGATCTTGTCGCTCTCGCTGCGCATGTGGGTGATGTAAATGCCATCAAACTCAGCCACGACTTTGCACAATTCAATCAACTCATCAGTTGATGCATAATCTGCGGGGGCGTAAATCAAAGATGAACCTAACCCCAAAGCACCTTGCTGCATCGCTTCGCGGACTAATCCCTTCATTTGTTCTAACTCCTCCGCAGTCGGCTTGCGATTGTCATAACCCAGCACATAGTTGCGCACCGAAGTAGCCCCCACAAACGAGGCAAAGTTGGGGCTCACGCCTTTCTTTTGCAGATAGGTAAAATATTCACCTAGCGAACTCCACAACGAATCTTTTTCATTCTTTTTTTTTCGTGGGCCAGGGCTCCAGCCTTCGCCAAATATTTCGAGCGTTACACCTTGCTTGATATCGCTCATCGAGCGACCATCTTTGAGCAAGGAACCATCCGCCCAACTGAGCATGTTAATAATACCCGGTGATACTGCTTTGCCTTTTGCATCGACTTCGTATTTCGAAATCGCCTTTGACAAATCACCAATCGCGGCAATCGTGTCGGCATTGATGCCTACATCGCCTTGAAAAGGCTTCCCGCCAAGGCCATCGTAAATTGTGCCGTTTCGGATAATGGTTTCAAATGTTTGGGTAGGAGCCGGCTTACACGATGCCAGCATGAACGCCAGGACCACAATATTCACAACACAGCTTTGCAAGCCCAATGCGCTGATTTTTGTATTATTTGCAGGCAACTCCATCAACATATTTTTCAATTACGCCCAACTTACTAGCTACTTCGCTTCCTTTAAATCCATTGATATCGCCATAGCGGATTTGTTTTTTGTATTCCTTCAGCAACTGTTTCGACAACGGCAAATACGACCAATGCCATTTTTCCTCTTCATAACCTGTGCGTCCGTTGACTTTCGATGTGTAA
>DHLV01000163.1:0-5496 GCA_002405445.1 Flammeovirgaceae bacterium UBA4659
AGTTTTACTTTACTCCCGCATTCATCTCTTCTACTTTCTGTCGGGCGGGTGGGCGCCGCGTGATCCCTCTGAGCTATACGCTATTGCGATGGTGATGCCGGGCGGAGTCTTTTCGATTGAAAAGAACTTTGATGAAAATTACATCCTTCTGCCACTTGCCGTAGTACGCGATTTAATGGACTACGGCAACCAGCGTACAGCACTTGAAATCCAGTCGGCACCCTCGGCCAAATCCGAAGACGTAAAAGCCCGCATTCAACAGATACTGGGTGATGGGTTCACCGTGAAAACAAATTTTGAGCAGCACAGGGACTTATACCGGTTGCTGAAAATGGAAAAACTCTTCATGTTTTTGGCGTTAGGGCTGCTCATCACCATCGTATCGGTCAACATCTTTTTCTCACTCATGATGTTAGTCCTCGACAAGACGAAAGACATCAGTGTGCTGGCCGCGCTGGGCGCCACCCCGCGTCTGATGAGTTCCGTTTTTATAACTGAAGGCATGGTAATTGCCGGGATCGGTGCCGTATGTGGCCTCGTGCTGGGGGGTGTACTGTGCTGGTTACAGCAAACCATTGGCCTGGTGAGCATGGGGGTGGAAAATGCCGTGGTGCCGAACTACCCTGTAAAAATGTTGGGGACAGATTTTCTGGGCGTTTTGGGCCTGATTGCGCTGATCACGATAGCTATGTCGTGGTACCCAGCCCAGCGGGCGGCCCAAGCTGCGTCCCCCCGGCATCTGTAGCCCTCCCCATGTAAGGTTGGTGTACTTTTCTGTCCGTTTTTCCAGCGGCCAGTTCGTCTCAATTGTATAACTTGCCAATCGCCTTATTCCGTACCCGTCCTAAAAAGGCCTTTTAGCCTGCTTGAGACTCGCACACGAGGCCAATTAAACCCAAATGAAGGTATCGGCCGCCCAGCCATTTCAAGTTATCTACTCCATGTACCAGCATGAGTATCTGGGTTATTTGTTTGAGTCCTTCATTGTGCACCTGGACGAAAAAGGCAAACTAACCTATCAGCATCAGAATATCTCGGCAAAAAATGCGCGCGAGTTTTCCAAAGGCCTGGATGACCGGGATTTTCAGCTGATTGATCTGATGGACAAAATGGGATATGACGTTCTGCTGAAGAAATTTGCGGCAAAGGCCATAAAGCCGCATGATTTTTTTGCCAAAACCTACGACAAGCAAAAAGGCAGTGAGTTATTGCAAGAGCAGATCGAGATTTACCTGGAGGGCCTGCGTGCGGCCATTCTTGAAAAAATGCGGGGTAAGATGCTATTTGAGATGGGAAACGATGGTGAGCCCACCTGGCGCAAGGTCGAGGTTCTCGAAAAACGGGCTTCCATACAATTTCATTTTACCCGAAGCATCGAAAACACCAATTACTATCCTACAATTACCTACGACAGTAAAAATGTTGAGGTCCCAAACGTTACCGCGTACCTGATTTGTAAAAACCCCGCCTGGCTGGTAGTCAACGGTAAGTTGTATGGCTTCGATAAGCCGGTAGACGGCCGGAAACTGCAACCGTTCCTCAGCAAAAAGTCTGTGGTGATTCCAAAAAACATGGAGGAAACATACTACAACCGGTTTGTGGCACCGCTGATCGCTTCGTTTGACGATGTGGAAGCGAACGGTTTTCAGATCAACAAAAACGAGTACGATCCGCACCCACTGCTATCGCTTTCCGAACTACCTGCGGCTCAAACACGCGAGGTGCAAACCCTTTTTGAAACGGTGCGCGATGACAGCGCCCCCAGCGATGACGAAGCCGGGAAAATTGTATTTGACCTGTCGTTCAAATACGGGAAGCATCGCTTCCGCGGTGATATGATTGGCCCGGTGAATGTTACGGTGGAAAAAAAGGAAGATGATTACATTTTTCATCGCGTAAAACGTAACAGTGACGCGGAAAAAAAATACGCCAGTACGCTCATCAAATTAGGATTGCCTCTCAAAGGTTTTCGCATCGCCATCGATAAGGGTACAGCATTTTCATGGTTGAACGAAAACCGCGTGAATTTGCTCAACCTGGGTTTTGAGGTAAGCCAACCGGAAAACCGGGATAAAAAGTACTTTGTGGGCAAAGCGGTAATCGAGCTTGAGGTAAAGGAAAACATCGACTGGTTTGACATCCATGCGAAAATCCGTTTTGGTGAATACGAAATCTCCTTCAAGGAACTGAGAAAACTCATCCTGAAGAAGAAAGTCGAATTCAAACTGCCGAATGGCGAAATCGCCATCATTCCCGAAGCCTGGTTGATCAAGTATGGTGATTTATTCGCCATGAGCGAGACCCAGGGGAACCAGGAGAAGCCCGTGTTGAAAAAATACCACATCAACCTGGTGAAAGAACTGGAGGAAGGCTCGCTGGCCAAAGTGCAGATGAGCGACCGCCTGCGCAATCTCCAGTCGTTTACCGGCATTAAAGACTTCTCCATCCCGAAAGGGTTCAAAGGAGAATTGCGACCGTATCAAAAAGCCGGATACAACTGGCTGCGCTTCCTGAACGAATTTCACCTCGGAGGCTGCCTGGCGGATGACATGGGTTTGGGTAAAACCGTTCAGACGCTGGCACTCCTGCAAGCCGAAAAAGAGAAGGAATCCGAAAAAGGTGCGCCCCGAACCTCACTTTTGGTGATGCCCACTTCGCTCGTCTACAACTGGGAAATGGAAGCATCAAAGTTTACCCCCGAGCTGAAAATACTGAACTACACGGGCACCCACCGCAAAAAAGACATCCAGCAATTTGCAAAGTATGATCTGGTGGTAACGTCTTATGGTATTACCCGCTTAGATGCCGATCTGCTTCAGGGCTTCTACTTCAACTATATTATCCTGGATGAGAGCCAGGTAATCAAGAACCCCTCCTCAAATATTGCCAAGGCTGTGCTCCAACTCAAGTCGCGCTTCCGGCTTACGCTTACCGGCACACCGTTGGAAAACACGACCCTGGACTTATGGTCACAGATGACGTTTGTCAATCCCGGATTGTTAGGCGGGCAGACGTTCTTTAAGAACGAATACCAGCAACCCATCGAAAAAAAACAGGACGAAGCCAAAACGAAAAAACTCAATGCCATCATCAAGCCCTTTGTGCTGCGGAGGTTGAAATCGCAGGTGGCGCGCGATCTGCCTGAAAAAGTGGAGAACATTCGGTACACGGATATGAGCCCGGAACAGGAAGAACGATATGAAGAAGCAAAAAGCTTTTATCGTCATAAGATTTTAGACCTCATCGATAAGGAAGGCATTGGCAACAGCCGGATGACCATTCTGGAAGGATTAACCAAGTTGCGTCAGTTATCGAATCACCCCCGTATGGTTGACGCGCACTACAAAGGTGATAGCGGTAAACTGGAGGACGTCTCACACATGGTTGAAAACGCGCTGTTAGAAGGACACAAACTGTTAATCTTCAGTCAGTTTGTAAAACACCTGGAGATTGTGCGGGAAATGCTGAACAACCGGGAGGTTCCGTATGCCTACCTCGATGGCAGCAGCACCGATCGCAAAGAGCAGGTTGAGCGATTTAATAAAGATCCTGACCTGAAGATCTTCCTCATTTCCATAAAAGCGGGCGGACTAGGTCTTAATCTCACCGAAGCCGACTACGTGTTTATTCTTGACCCCTGGTGGAACCCGGCCGTGGAAGCGCAGGCCGTTGATCGCGCCCACCGGATTGGGCAAAAGAAGAAGGTGTTTACCTATAAGTTTATCACGCGCAACTCAGTGGAGGAAAAAATTCTGCAACTGCAAAAACATAAACTGCAGCTCTCTGAAAATCTTATCCAAAGTGAAGAGAGCATTATCAAGCAGCTGACGAAGGCTGACCTGGAGATGATGTTGGCCTAAGAAGCTGGCTCATTCTTGAGGTGTCGCGTTTTCCAGCGATCATGCGACCACAACCAGTTAGCCGGGTATTCCAGAATGGCCTGCTCTAGTTTCCGGGCATACTTTTCTACAATCTGTGTATCACCTTTCGGATAGGGTGGCTCGGTGAGCAGCTCAATCGTGACCTCGTAGAAACCTCGCTTTACCCTGCGGGTATTAAAAAAAAGCACCGGGTATTGCATCAACACGGCCAGTTGATTGGTGCCGTCAAAAAAAACGGTATCCTGATTGAGAAACCGGGTCGCGTAACGCTTGTCGCGATCCATGCCGGGATATTGATCGGCCGCGAGTCCAATGATCTTCGGAATGGCCCTGCGCTTGAACAATTCACGGGCAACTTCATCGCGTTTAATGGCATGGCCGCCAAACCGCATGCGACTGGCCAGCGAGAACCGCTCAAATAGTTCAATTTTTACCGGTTGATACACAAAATCCAAAGGCAGGGGAGCTTGCAGGATGGTGCCGGCCAGAGCCCACTCCCAATTGAACTGGTGTGACGTTAAGCCAAAAAACGATTCATGACTTCCTTTGATTCGATCCATCAAATCGGAATTAATGAGCGTAAGGCGCGTTCGAAATTCCTGTTCTGAAATCGTCAGCAGCTTGAGCATCTCCACCACATAGTCTGACATACGGTGATAGAACTCGCGTTCAATGCTTTTGAGTTTGAATTGATCAAATTGCGGAAAGGCATTGCGCAGATTTTTTTGAACCATCTCTCTGCGGTAGTGAATGACATGATAAATCAAGAAAAAGAGGAAATCACTAAGCAGATAGAGAAACCAAAACGGCAGCCTGGAAAGTAAGCGGAGCAAAAACATAACCGGCAAAATTAGAGGATGTTTTGATTACTTTTGAGGACTGTGTCCATGAGAATTCTGTCGCCTGTCTTTCTTCTGGCAATTGCTTTAAGTTGCGAGCAACCGACCACCTGTTGTGGTCAGGCCGGTGCCAGCATCGGGCTGGTTGGAGATCCTGAAGATGTGACATCAACCACGGCTGGCGGCACCGTACTGATGGGCGGCAGCACCGATGTGGATGAAGCCATTCGATGGATGTTGCAGCGAAGCGGGGGAGGCGATTTCGTGGTCATCCGCGCTTCGGGGTCTACAGGGTACAACGATTACATATTTGGGTTGGGCACCGTCAACTCGGTCGAAACACTGCTCATTGATACTCGCGAAAAAGCGCTGCTGCCAGAGACTGGCAAACGTATTCGTGAAGCGGAAGCGCTTTTCATTGCCGGAGGAGATCAGGCGAATTATGTGAAGTTTTGGGCAAACACCGAAGTATCGGCTGCCCTTCAATACCTAATCCAAGAAAAAAAAGTGCCGATTGGCGGCACCAGTGCCGGCTGTGCTATTCTAAGTGACTACATCTTCGATGCGCAACAAGGCACAGTTACCTCACCGGAGGCGCTGGCCAATCCGTATGTGCGCGCTGTTAGTCTGTCAAAAAGCTTTATCCAAATACCGGCTCTGGCGAACGTGATAGCCGATCAACATTATGCGCAACGGGGCCGCGAAGGCAGGCAGGTTGTCTTTATGGCTCGCCTTCAGAAAGATTTCGGAGTTAACGAACCCCGTGGCATCGGAGT
>DHLV01000163.1:5778-13158 GCA_002405445.1 Flammeovirgaceae bacterium UBA4659
CGGCTCGCCCAGCGGCACAGAAGCATTCCCGGGGTCATCCTGGCCGTCTGCGGGCACGTTTTGGTATGTCGAATCCGGTGTATTGAATAAAACTCCATGAAAGATAAGGTTATTGTGATAACCGGTGGCTCTTCCGGCATAGGCCGGGCACTGGCCGAAAAATTCGGTCGTGAAGGCGGGCGCATTTTGATAACCGGAAGAAACGCTGCCGAGCTTGACACGGCTGTGACCGAATTGCAGCAAAAAGGAATTACTGTGGCGGGATTTCGGGCCGATGTAAGCCAGGAAGAAGACAATAAAAAAATGGCAGAAGAAGCCATTCGTTTGTATGGAACCATTGACGTATTAATCAACAACGCAGGGATATCGATGCGGGCGCTGTTCAGCGAAGTGGATTTGGACGTGATCAAAAAAGTAATGGATATCAACTTCTTTGGCGTGCTTTACGCCACGAAGTACTGCCTCCCCTACATCCAGCAAAACAAAGGCTCGGTGGTGGGTATCTCGTCTATAGCCGGGTTCCGGGGGTTGCCCGGAAGGGCTGGCTACTCAGCTTCTAAATTTGCGCTCAATGGCTTTTTGGAGGTGCTTCGCACCGAGCATTTGAAAACCGGTGTCCACGTGCTCACGGCCTGTCCGGGCTTCACCGCCACCAACATTCGCAAGCGCTCATTGACAAAATCCGGAGCCCAGCAGGGGGAATCGCCCCGGGCGGAAGAGAAAATGATGACCGCCGAGGAGTGCGCGGACCATATTTACCGGGCCGTGGTTAAGCGAAACAATTTTCTTATTCTAACCACACAGGGCAAACTGGCGGTTTGGCTAAACAAGTGGTGGCCTTCCCTCGCTGACCAGATGGTGTACAAGGTGATGGCAAAAGAGCAAAATGCACCGATTGGTTGATCAGGTCTTGTTGACGAAGACCATCTTCGTATTGTCTGCTTTCGAGATGCTCTTAAAAAACTCTACTAACTCTGAATAAGACTCAGGCGGGAACTCACCGTCCAGCATTTTTAATCTCCGTATGTAGTAAACCGTGTTATTCTCAACCTTATAGTCCGCCCAATATTCACCAAACCTTGTCTTTATCGAAACAGTAGTTGGCACAAACTCCGGGTGAAACATTTCGGGCAGTTTAATCACTATAGTATCTGTTTTTACATAGGCTGCGTTTCTAACTACTGGGGTTTTTCGGACTTCCAGTTTTTCCGGAACATAGGCAAATCGTCCAAAAATGTTGGGTGTAATGAAAAGCCGTTTACCATTTATAGTAGCTGCTTTACGAAGCTCTACATCAGCCAAAACCGTGGAGGTCGGAATTTCCGACTTCCTGGCTGCCATAGAAAAACTCTTAACCGTAAAGCTTGGGAAATCAATGGCTTGTTCAAGCCACTTTTTCTGCTCAGTGGTCTGATTAGATGCCATTAGCGCATCCAATCCGCCATTCTCTGTTTGTGTACCCGAAAAATTTATCGTCATTTCTACCTGTGCATCACCAGTTGGTTGGAGATCAACTTTGGCTACCCGAATCTGCTGATTCGCCTCGGCAACATAGTGGGGCGTCCTTACTAACTTGCCGCCCTGCTCGGTTATCATCAGGGCATAACGATTTGAGGTAAAATCTCCAAGGAAACCGAAAGGTGCAATTTGACTTGTACACTCAAGCCAGACCGTGTCCTTCTTTTGTGGTACGGCTACAATGATGTGATTGAAATAATCTACCGGAAAATCGGGCGAAAGGTGCTTCATGCCATCGCCCCCGTAAACCCAACAGTAGTATCCCTTAATGCCAACCTCTTTCAACAGGGCGACCATATAGTTGGACAAGGCCTTGCAATCACCGTAACCAACCTCATCTACTGTTTTTGCATCGAATGGTTGCAGACCCCCAATACCTAATTGAATACTCACGTAACGGGTCTTGCTTTGCATAAATTGATACAACAACCGTATCTTCTCCCGGTCATTGTTGATACTTCCAGTCATTTGTATGACTTTGGCTCGGGTCGTTTCCGGGAGCACATCACGACCTGCATATAACTGCAGTTAGGACTGACCGATACTTTGCCAGGTATTCATCGAACCGGCATAGCCATCGTACTCGAAGTCGCTGGGTGCAAGTGCGACATTCGGCACCACGCGATTTATCTCGGGCGTGTATCGCTCAAATTTGTCAGGCTTTACATTTGAAAACTTCCAGGATAATGCTTCAAGATCCTTTCCAACCGCTGTCCTTTCGGGCTCAGGGCATCGAAATGTCTTATAACGGGGTCTGAGCAGAACCGGGTATGTAATTTCATAACTCAGTTGTTCGGCTGACACTTCATCATCTTCGTATAAATAAAAACCCGGAATTGAGTAGAGAAGTTTGCTCGTTATCTGGTATTCGATTTCAACCGTATACGGGTAGTAATCCTGCCGAAGGTCCACCACTTTGATTCGATTGTCCTCATACAGGCTATATCCGCTGGTACTTGAGCGATCGATGATATCGCTGTTCTTCACTTTCTTAATCTGCTTGCCTAAAGCATCATAGACGGCTCCTTCGACAAAATCAATGGTGCGCTCTTTGTCGTAACCAATAACGAACACGCCATGGTCCTTACCCTGACTGTTGAGAACGGTAATAACTCTTTTAAACCGATAACGAGACTTTGATTTTGACAAAATCTGAAAATCCTGCTCCTGAAGCCGGACAACTGCGTACATACCCTCTGTTAACTCCGCTGAAATCGCTGCGACCGGGTATTTGACTTCCGCGGCCACAGCGGAATAAGCCAGCAACATGCTGATAAAAAGAAAACGAAGTATCATAATTTCTTTTTTAATACCACTTGCTCAGCCTGTTTAGCCACCACTTGAGTATAGAATTCGCGGAGTGCCGGATACTCCTCCTGAAGAAATTTTGCTTTGTTGATGATAAACTGGCAGGTAATTGAAATCGTTTGCCCGCTCTGGCTAGTCGAGTAATTCAAGCGACCACTGTTGTTCGGCAGAGCAAGTGCTTTGCTTTGCGGAAGCTCTTCTACCTCATAACCGTCCGGCACAATAAATTTTGAGATGATGATGTTTTCAAACGGTGTTCCAAAATCAACCGGGTACTCGCGAGTCTCCGACTTGAAGGGATTATCTTCCTGCGTTCCATACATCAAGGGGTTGAAGTAGATTCGATCTCCGGCATCCTGTAAATGGTCATTAACGACAATCTCATGTGCTTCTTCAAAAGGCAAAGCCGATTCATCCTTGTTTTTGTAGGCGCTGTTCTTAATTTCCCAGGATTTTCCTGCAAACAAACTCTTCGCATAGTCTTGCTCGCCTTTGCCCATCACACTGGTTCGGCCCACCGAGGCTGCCAAGCCATCACGGGTAATCTTCAAACTGCCTGACAAAGCGCCCCCTTGCTCAATTGAAACTGTTGTGGTGACGGAGAGTCTTGACCGGGCTGCTTGCACGGAAACCCATTCGGGCGTATCTGAAATAACAAGACCTACCCCATTTAAGCATCTCAAGGGCAGAGACTTCATTGGCAATTTGCGATCAGTAGCGTCTAGAAAAATCGGCTTGTCTCCAAATTTTACGAGGCACACCAAATCGTTGAACTGGTTGAGCATGGGAATAAAGGCACGGACGGCCCCATTACTGCGGTCGCTGATAGCCACCGGGTAAGCCGTGAGCCCGGCCTTCTGAAGAAGAGTAACCAACAGAAGATTAATTTCAGACGAGCTGCCTTTACCCTCATCTATGACTTTTTTGAACGGATGATCCGGAATAACGTCCGTATATTCATTCCATTCAATGGTCCTCTTCACATAGTCGTACAGTTTCTCCAATATTTTTTGCTGATCTTTTTCCTCACCCACTTGCTCTTCCACAACCTTTTTTAGAAACCCTGACGTTCTCATTTGGCCTCCAAAATCCACATTATTCATCAAGCCATTTGTCACATAGCCCCAGCCCTTTAGTACACGCACCACACCGGTACTGGGGAACATATACTCTTCCAAATAAAAATCAACTCGTGAAACGAAGTCATCCTCGGTTGTGAGGAACGGCTCTTCATGAAATGCCGGCACATCTTGCATCGTCCAGGTTGAGCGATCGCGGCCATCTATACGCTGGGGCTGGAGATACCCAATAATATCACTTCGAAAAGTAAAATTAGATGGGAAGCTGGTATCATACTCGGACTCCAGTACCGGAATGTCATACTGAAACTGCCACGGAGGAATCCAGGATGCATCTGATCGAATGGTGTAGCTGTATTCAATAACGGAGCCCGCCTTCACATTCGGAACAGCAAATTTGACCTCCTCCCGATATCGGTTAATTTTTGTTTTAAAAACGGCATCCTCACTCATCTTACTTTCCACCACTTTCCCATTTTCAAGATTATAAGCGGAGGCTTTGATCTTCGAAATGGAACTTGAGCCTCGACTGAGATAAATGGCCATATTAGCCCACTGATCAATTTCCGTCTGGTTAAAAAACTTAATCCGCACGTGCCGCTTCATGACTACATCAAGTTGATCCGTCAGCACAACATCTCCCCGGTTGAATATAACAACAGCATTTGCTGACGGATCTTTTTCATACGATTGCATAGTCAATTCACTCTCCGATATCTTCCCGAAATCGTAGGAAATTTGCGACCAGCAATTATGTTTTAATGCCAACAGGCACAGGCCAATAATGAGATTTTTCATTCAAACGAAGGAATGTGTTTTTAAAGATACACTGGAACTACTATTGCGCGCAAAAAAATCTTGCCGAGAAAATGTTTACATCCGCTTTTTAAGCACAATCTGCTCACTTTGCTTTGCCACTACCTGCGCATAGAAATCGCGCAATGACAAATAGTCTTCCGGTGAAAAGAGTGCCCTGTTCATCACAAATTGGCAGGTAACCGTCACCAGGCCATTTACCACACTAACCGAATACGAAAACTTTCCAGCGTTATTTGCGAGAGCAATAACTTTTGTCTGAGGGAGGTCCTCGATTTCGTACCCGGCTGGTAACGTAATACGCGACACTAAAATATTCTCGAATGGATACTTCAGATCTATCGGGAAAACACGAACGGCCTCCTTAAACGGATTATCCTCTTGAATTCCATAAGATAGTGGATTGAAGTAGATTCGGTCACCTGCATTTTGCACGTGGTCAGAGATACTAAAAACACACTCCAGTTCAAGCGGAGTTGGATCTTTAATATTCTTGAACGTCCAGGTATTGATTTGCCATGGCTTTCCTTGAGAAATCGAGTTTACATAGTCACGTTCTCCCATTTCTGCAATTAATCTCTTCGCCTGCGCTCCAAGAATGCCATCCCGCACGACCTTCATTTGTTCCTGAAGAGCTCCCTCGCTTGAAATGGTAACCTGGGTGGTGACGGCCAGTCGTGACCGGGGTGCCTCGACCACCAGCCATTCGCTTGCCGTTTCAGAAATTACGAGGCCTAATCCGTTTAGGCATCGTTCCGGAACAAACCGAGAAGTCATCAAGCCATCTGTGGCATCAAGGAAAATTCCTTTTCCGTCAATCTTAACCAATCCGATTAGGTCGTTTAGCTGGGACCGACTTGGTAAGTGGTGTTTGATGGGGCCCCGATTGCGAGTTCGTATCGCTACGGGTGTGGCATCAAAACCAGCCTTCTGCAAAAGAGCAACCAACAGCAAGTTAATCTCAGCCGATATGCCTGTCCCTTCGGCAAGAACCTTCGAAAAATCTCGCGTGGGAATTACCTCTGTCTTGCCGTTCCAAACAATTGATCTTTTTACATAATTACAAAGCCGGTCAATCTTGTCATTAGGATTGGTAATGCCATTCAAATTGCCTTCCACATACTTCTTTAAGTATCCCGAACCTCGCAGTTGTCCGCCAAAATCCGGACTCTGAATGAACTCCCCCACAATGCGCCCCCATGTGGTAAGATTGTAGTTTGAATAGAAGTTAACTTGACCTATGAATTCATCACCATCAGGCATGAACGGCTCTTCACGGTAGGCGGGGACTTTTTCAATGGACCAGTTTTGAATCATCCCGTTTGACGATTCGCTTTTCTGCGGCTTTAAAACTCCAATAATCTCCTCCGTATAAGTTGACGTCCCCGTAGACTTGATTCTGTAGGAAGAGCGTTGAACCGGAAGTGTTTGCTGGAAGCTCCAGGTTGGAAGAAACAGCGCGTCATAGCGAACAGAATAAAATAAATCAACCACAGTTCCGGCCTTCACACTCGGAATCGCAAATCTCACTTCTGTCCACTCTTTGCTTACCCTGGTCTTAAATACACCCTCATCACCCATCACTGACTTGGTTATCTGATCATTCTCAAGATTACATGCAATCCCTTTTACCTTTGTAACTGTTCCCAGTTCATTTACCTTGATTTTTAAGTTGGTCCATTCCTTGATCTCAGATTGGTTGAAGAATTTGATCCTCATGTGTTCCTCAAACAAAACACCCAATCGGGGGTCAACCATAACATCTGATCGGCTAAACAGAATGACAGCCCCCGCAGTAGTGTCCGTTTCGTAACGGGTCATCTGTAGCTCGCCCATTGATATTTCACCAAACTCTTCCGAGGGAATTTGGGCTGAGACGAGGCAGCAGCAAAAAAAATTCGTAACCAGAAAAAGCCAGCCCGAACGTATATGCATAACAACTGTTTGAGACTCCCCAAAATTGCCGACTTTGCGTAAAAATGTCCAAACTAAAGAAACTCTTCTTTTGCCAATCCTGTGGCTACGAGTCGGCCAAGTGGCTGGGGAAATGTCCTTCATGCAACGCGTGGAACAGTTTCGTTGAAGAAGTGGTGACCAAAACCGAAACGAACAAGAACGAATGGCGCACCGAGGGCCAGCCAACCAAAACGCTAACACCCAAAACGCTGGCCGAAATTGAATCCGGGCACGAGCAACGCATTCCCACACCGGACCACGAACTTAATCGCGTGCTGGGGGGCGGACTGGTCCCCGGCTCGCTGGTGCTCATCGGGGGCGAACCGGGAATCGGGAAATCGACTTTAATGCTGCAACTGGGGTTGCAATTACCGGCAGCAAAAACATTATACGTCTCAGGCGAAGAAAGTGATCAGCAAATCAAAATGAGGGCGCAGCGCATTGCGGGAAACCAGACGACCCCAGGATTTCTTATCCTCACGGAAACGAACACCCGTAACATTTTTTCGGCCATTGCATCGGCTCAACCGGATATCGTGATCATTGACTCCATTCAAACATTGTATTCTCCACTGTTGGATTCAGTGGCGGGCAGCATCGGGCAGGTGCGGCAATGTGCGGGTGAGCTCATGAAGTTTGCCAAGGAGACCCACACACCTGTACTGTTAGTGGGGCACATCACCAAAGATGGTTCACTGGCCGG
>DHLV01000045.1 GCA_002405445.1 Flammeovirgaceae bacterium UBA4659
CCGCTGGTGTGGAATCGGCCAAAAAGTATACTTTTAACAATGGTGTGCTGGATACACCGATTGTTAAACCAACGCTGGGCGACAGTGCAGGTGTTTTTGGGGCAGCATTTTTGGTAGCCTAATATTTTTATTATGAAATCAAACAAAGCATTTTGGGTGGCTATTGCGGCTTTATCGTTCGTCACGATGGTTTCTTTTGTATATGCATTTATCCAAGCAGGGATAGCTACTGAGTTCAGGAGAATGGCAAGTCAGAACGCAAAAGAAGCCCTAATGGCGAGCGAGCGTGCAAAACAAATGGAAGCAATTGCAAATCAAGCAAGGATTGAACTCGAAAAATGCAAGGGCGAAAAGAAGTAGTGAACGAATCAAGCTCACAATTTCAACACTTAAAAATCTAACAAAGAAAATCTGCAATCTGAAATCTTGAACCTGAAATCTTAAATCTCTAACTTATGAAGAGAATCGCCATAGTCGGCCCGATCCCCCGCGATCATATCATCACCCACACCGGTGATCAAATTCAAAAGTGGGGTTGTGTGACACACCCTGTCATCGCACTCTCAGTGCTGGCCGGAAAGAAAATTGAAGTAATCCCTGTGTCACACGTTCGCACCGTTGACAGAGACAATGTGAAAGAAGTGTTCAAGGGCTACCCAGGCATCAATACTAAACATCTCACTACCAAAAATGATCAGGGCGACATCATCAGCCTTCGTTTTGTTGATGTGAACAACCGCCTTGAGCGCCAAACCGGTTTTATGGATCCCATTCTGCCCGAGGATATGAAAAACCTGCTCGACTGCAAGGTGTTTGTGTTTATCCCCATCAGTGACTACGAGATTTCATTGGACACGCTCAAGTTCCTGAAAAAGAAAAGCAAAGGCATCATCATCTTTGATGCACATGGGCCTACTACCGCATGCCTTTCCAATGGCGAACGCCAGCGGAAGTTTTGGATTGACCGCGACCAATGGCTTCCCTATATCGATGTGTTGAAAATGAATTTGGAGGAAGCGCAGGCCTCATGGTTTAAAAAAGAATATGAGACCAACGACTTTGCCATGTCCGAAGAACCCGATCGCGAAGAGCTTCGCAAGTTTGCTACCCATTGCCTGGATTATGGCGTGAAGTGTTTGTGCATTACCGTAGATTCTCGCGGCTGTTTGGTATATCGAAAAGAGCGTGGCAAGTTGAAAGAAGATTTAGTGCCCGCAATTAAAGTAAGCCAAGTAATTGACACCACCGGTTGTGGCGATTCGTTTGCAGGCGGAGTTGGGTTTGGATTGCTGCACAAACCTAACGACTATATTGGCGCGGTAAAATACGGCAATGCGTTGGGGGCACTTCGCACCCAAGGAAAAACGTTTGCGGTATTTAAATCACAGGCAGAGACAGATGAGATAATTAGGCAAGGCTTTATAAAGAGTAGTTAGGATATAGGAGATAGTAGTTAGGAAAGATTTTTGTTGATACATTTGCGCCTTGTCCATCAAAAAACTCCTAACTCCTACATTCTAACTACTACCTCCTCACAAATGATACAAGCCGTAATCTTCGACCTGGATGGTGTGATTGTTGACACTGCACATTACCACTTTGTTGCGTGGCAACGACTGGCGCGTGAACTAGGAATTACCTTTACTGAACACGACAACGAACGGCTGAAGGGCGTAAGCCGTATGCGCTCCCTAGAAATCATTTTGGAAATTGGCGGTATGTCACTTTCGGAAGAAAAAAAAGAAGAACTCGCTACCAAAAAGAATAGCTGGTTTGTAGAATACATAGAAGCCATCAAGCCGGAAGAAGTTTTTCCGGGTGTTCCGCAAATGCTTCAACAATTGCGAAAGCAAAACTACAAAGTGGCATTGGCTTCTAGCAGCAAAAATGCCGAAACCGTCATCCGTTTATTGCAAATCGGTCACTTGTTTGATGCGATAGTAGATGGTGCCATGATTAGCCATACCAAGCCCGACCCGGAGATATTTTTGTTGGCTGCCAAAAAACTAAAGGTGGATCCCGCGCAATGCGTAGTTTTTGAAGATGCTGAAGCGGGAGTAGAGGCCGCGCTAGCTGCGGGTATGAAATGTGTTGGTGTTGGCTCGCCAGCGCAATTGGGCAAAGCAAATTTTATTGTGGCAAAGACTGCGGAGTTTGATTTAACAATGTTAAATAGCATTTCTAGGTAAATCAATCTTCTAAAGCGAAAGAGCTTTTCCAGCTTTTTGAATTTGAGCTTGTCTCACCTTTAGTGATAACATGACGCAGTTTAAGCATGTAGTCGATTGGCTCTCCGTTTTTTAAACCAGGAATCCACGATTGTTCAGTTGTCGAAATAGTTCTAATTAATTCATCGGCCAATTTTTTGACGCCAGAGTTATCAAATACTTGTATCTCATTTACTTTACCTTCTTTATCGATTTTGAAAGTGGCAATTGTGATTGTTGTGTCTTTATTCAATTTCTCAATTATTTTAGTAACTCCAAAATTGCTTATTAAGTGACTAAACAATCCATATGTGCCACCAACGAAAAGTGGTTTCCTTGTCGTGTTGAACATTGAAGTGTCTTTGATTGAATTTTCGGCAAGAAGTTTTCGATTTGAGAAATTATATTTTTGTATTACTTCGCCATTGCGATTCCAAGAAGTCCATTCACCAACTCTTTGATCGTTTAGGAAGTTACCAGCCATCCTCAGTAGGCTGCCCCTTTGATCCACAGTCACATTAATTGATTTCAATTGGCTTGTTCTTTCAGACTTAACTTCATTAGCGGTTGTATCTAAATGATAGTATGTCCATGTGCCATTTCTTTTTCCGTTAACATATTGACCTTGCTCTTTAATTGCATTCCAGGTCTTCCTAGAAAATTCGTTATAAAATTCTTGCCAAAGGCCGTTCTTTTCTCCATTGGAGTAGCTACCGGATTCAATAATTACAATCTGAGAAAATGGTAGTCGGTATTTTACATAGGTACCATGTTTCACATTCTTATTGTTCTTGAGGACATAGTACTCTTCAGTAAATCCAACCCCCGGCTTTAGAATAAATTTTGTTTCTTGAGAAAAGCCGCAACGATAAATCAAGACAAAACTTAATACAACAAGTATCCTCATGGGCGAAATCTATAAATTCCTGATTTCAAATATAACTTTGGGTCGTCAAAATTGCATGAAATTGCCCAAAATGATTTCGCCCATTCCTCCAAACTTCACAATATTTGGTTTTTTGACCAGCAACTAGCAACTTGTAACCACTATCCAGCACCAGTAACTATCCGATGAAGAACTACATCAAGCATCACCCATGGCAAATTGTTGAAGAAGGTTTTGATGCGCACCTCAATCGCATTTCCGAAAGCTTATTCAGCCTCGGCAATGGCCGCATGGGCCAGCGCGCCAACTTCGAAGAGAAATTTTCGGGCGATACCCACCAGGGCACCTATGTGGCCGGGGTCTATTACCCGGATAAAACGCGGGTAGGCTGGTGGAAAAATGGCTACCCAGAGTATTTTGCCAAAGTGCTAAACGCCCCCAGCTGGACGAGTATCGGTATTAAAATCGGCAAACACGAGCTGGATTTGGCCACCTGTAAAGTCAGTGACTTTAAGCGCACGCTGGATATGAAGCGCGGCCTGTTGCACCGGTCGTTTATCGCCACCTTACCAGATGGAAAAAAAGTGCAGGTAGATGCACAACGGTTTTGCAGCATGGCCGATGGCGAGGTGGGTGCTATTCGCTACGCCATCACGCCTATTAATTTTTCGGCCGCGGCCGCCATCACACTGTCGGTAGATGCCGATGTAGTGAACAAAGATTCCAACTATGATGAAAAGTTTTGGAACGAAGTATCGAAAGAAGCCAAAGCCGGGCTGGCGTTAGTCACTGCCGAAACCAAGAAGACATTCTTTCACGTGGCCACCGCCATTACCTATTCTATTCAAATAGCAGGCAAGGTGGTGAAGGGCAAAGTGAAAATTACCAAGCGCGAGAAGTATGCCGATAACGTGGTCACCATTCCATTGAAAAAGGATATGGAAACCGTGATCTACAAATATGCGGCAGTATTGTCCTCGGAAAATCATCCAAAGAAAAAATTAGCGGAAAGCGCCAAAAAGAAACTAAAGGCTGCAGCCTACAAAGGTTTTCAAAAATTGCTGGACGCGCACGTGGCCGTCTGGGCAAATATCTGGTTGAAGTGCGACATCAGCATTGAGGGAGACGTGGCCGCTCAGCAGGGCATCCGCTTCAATATCTTTCAATTGATGCAAACCTATACGGGCGATGATGCGCGCCTCAACATTGGCCCCAAAGGATTTACAGGAGAGAAATACGGTGGCAGTACGTACTGGGACACCGAAGCGTATTGTTTACCGTTTTATTTGGGCACATCAGACCCAAAGGTGGCGCGCAACTTATTGGTGTATCGCTACAAGCATTTGCAACGTGCCATTGAAAATGCAGGCAAGTTAGGCTTTACCAACGGTGCAGCTTTGTACCCCATGGTGACCATGAATGGCGAGGAATGCCACAACGAGTGGGAAATTACATTTGAAGAAATCCACCGCAACGGTGCCATTGCCTTTGCAATTTTTGACTACATCCGCTATACTGGCGATGAAGATTATTTGATTGAGTATGGCCTTGAAGTATTGATTGGCATTTCTCGTTTTTGGTCGCAACGTATTACGTTCTCTACCGAGAAGCAGCAATATGTGATGCTTGGCGTTACCGGCCCTAATGAGTACGAGAACAATGTGAATAATAATTGGTACACGAGTTACATCGCGTGCTGGACATTGGAATACACACAACATGCGCTGGAGTACGTCCGCAAAAAAGATACTGCGAAAGTGACCAAGTTGCTCGCTAAAATTAAGTTCAACGAATCGGTCGAGACCGCCCGCTGGAAGGACATTCGCACAAAAATATATTTTGGCGAAGACAAGCAACGCGGCATCTTTTTGCAGCAAGATGGCTTCCTTGATAAAGAATTGTTGACGGTAAAAGACTTGCGCAAAGAAGACAGGCCATTGAACCAAAAGTGGTCGTGGGACCGAATTCTGCGTTCTTGTTTCATCAAACAGGCAGATGTGTTGCAAGGCTTGTATCTGTTTGACGATCGCTTCGATGATGAAACCATCAAACGCAATTTTGATTTTTACGAGCCGATGACGGTGCATGAGTCATCATTGTCGCCTTGCGTACACGTCATTTTAGCTTCGCGCATCGGCTACAAAGAAAAAGCCTATGAAATGTATTTGCGTACCTCGCGCCTCGACCTGGACGACTACAACAACGATACCGAAGACGGCTGCCACATCACCAGCATGGCCGGCACGTGGATGAGCGTGATCAAAGGTTTTGGCGGAATGCGCGTGAAAGATGGGCTCGTCTATTTTAGCCCTTACCTGCCGGATCAATGGAAGAGTTATTCCTTCAGGGTGGATTTCAGAGGCCGTGTACTGCGTGTGAATGTACTGAAAGAAAAAACAGAAGTGCAATTGGAATCGGGCGAGCCAATGGACATCGTGCTGAATGGCAACAGAACAACACTATTGTAGCTACCGATTCTCAGGTTGTGTTGAAACGCTGGTTGCCAAAGGGAACCGGCAAACACAATCTCGTTAAAGCCAACGCCTTACGCTATGTCAAAAAAGGTTGCCATCCTACAATCGAACTACATCCCCTGGAAAGGCTATTTCGACATTATTCGAAAAGTAGACGCATTTGTGTTGCTTGATGATGTGCAGTACACCCGAAGAGACTGGCGCAACCGCAACCTGATCAAAACCGCACAGGGCCTGCAATGGTTGACCATACCCGTTGATGTGAAAGGGCAATTTGACATCAATATCAACCAAGTACAAGTGGCCGATTCAAACTGGGCCTCTGATCATTGGAATAAGGTCAGGCATTCGTATTCGAAAGCGCCTTGTTTCAAGGAGTTTGCACCCTGGGCAGAGCAAGCATATACTTCCCTCAAGGAATCTTCTCTCAGTAAAATCAACTTTCATTTTATTCGAGCCATTAATTCCATACTGGGGATTTCTACACCCGTGCTGTGGTCTCACGATTTTGTGGTGTCAACGGAAAGGTCCCTGCGGCTGTTGGATATCTGCAAACAACTCAATGCCACCTGCTATGTCTCTGGGCCGGCCGCTAAAAACTATCTGCAAGTTTCGCTGTTTAACCAACAGGGTATTGAAGTCGAGTGGATGGACTACTCCCGATACCCCGCCTACCGACAGCTTTATGGGGATTTTCAACACGGTGTCTCAGTTTTGGATTTGATATTTAACGAAGGCAGGGATGCGGAGAAATACTTACTTCCACTAACTTAGCGCATTAATGGGGTGCCTTTTGAGCGCCTTTGCCACTTAAACCGAGTAGTTTTGAAGCTATCTGTTGTTTCAACCCTTTACTATTCGCAAAACTACCTGGATGAGTTTTGTCAACGCTGCGTGGCAGCAGCAAAGTCTATCACTTCCGATATAGAATTCATTTTGGTCAATGATGGATCGCCCGATCAGTCGCTGCAGAAGGCTCTGGAGATTCAGCAGCAGTACCCGTTCATTAAGGTGATAGACCTATCGCGCAACTTCGGCCACCATCGCGCCATCATGACGGGCCTGCAGCACGCCACGGGCGACTATGTATTTTTGATCGACTGCGACCTCGAAGAAAGCCCCGAACTGCTTACTGAGTTTTATCAAAAGATTTCTGACCATAAAGACTTGGATGTGGTGTACGGTATTCAAACCAAGCGCAAGGGAAGTTGGTTTGAACGTACAAGTGGCCGGCTATTCTACAAACTGCTCTCCTTGCTCACCATTGTGGAGTATCCGTCTGATACTTTTACTGCGCGGTTGATGACAAGCAGGTACGTTCAATCTGTGCTAAGCTATGCAGAAAAGGAACTTGATATCTGGGGTGTATTTGTGTTGACGGGCTACAACCAGGTTGGGATTGCGGCTACGAAGGGATTCAAAGGGAGAAGCACGTATTCGTTTTATAAAAAAATGCGCATGGCAGTAGAGACTATCACCAGCCTTAGCCATCGCCCGCTGTACTTTACGTTTTTGCTCGGTATCTTTATTACGCTCGTCTCGCTAGGCATCATTGCATCTTTGTTGTACCGCAAATGGATCGACAACATCGATGTTGAAGGGTGGGCAAGTATTTTAGCCAGCGTGTGGTTTTTGGGCGGAATGATTTTGATGGTACTTGGCGTGATTGCCATCTATTTGTCGAAAATATTTCTGGAGATCAAAAACCGACCGCTCACCATCGTACGCAAAGTGTATCAAAAATCATGACGAACGCGCAAATCGAGGAATACTATCAGAAGAACCTGGCCACCCATGGGGCCGGTGCCGAGGGGGTAGGCTGGAAAAACGCTGCGGCACAACACGTGCGATTTGATCAGCTCATCAGGGTGATCTATACCACGGGCGTGAGTAGCGTAAATGACATCGGGTGTGGAGTAGGAGATCTCTCAGAGTACTTGTCAACCGCAGGGTACGAGGTGGCCTATCACGGTTATGATGTGCTCCCACAGATGATTGAAGAGGCCAAACGAAAATATCCCGTCAGGCCGGGCCGCCAGTTTGATCACGTCCGCGACTTAAATGAAATCGGGGTTGCAGATTACGCGATGGCCAGTGGTATATTCAATTTGAAGTTTAATGTGCCCGAAGAGCGCTGGCATAAGTACATCACCGATACCCTTGCATTGATGGACGCAAAGACCACGAAAGGCTTTTCATTCAACGCGCTCAGCTCGTATTCCGACAAAGAAATGATGAAGCCCGAGCTATGCTATTCGGATCCGTGCCGGTTGTTTGACTACTGCAAAAAGCATTTTGCAAAAAATGTAGCCTTGCTCCATGATTACAGTCAGTATGATTTTACTATATTGGTGAAGAAAAATTTCTGATCATGGGGTATGTCTATATAGGCCTCACGGTATTGTTTTCGGCATACGGCCAACTGATTCTCAAATGGCGCTTGAACCAACTCGGTGTTGTTCCACAGCCTTTGAGAGAAAAATTTCTTTTCCTCTTTTGGGCGGTTTTTGATCCTTACATCTTTTCAGGATTTGTAGCGGCTTTTCTTGCCAGCCTCACGTGGATGGCTGCCCTGACGAAGTTTGAGCTATCGCAGGCCTATCCGTTCACCAGTATGTCTTTTGTGGTGGTGTTGGTGGCGAGCTATTTTTTGCTGAACGAACCGGTGACCTGGGTGAAGATTGCCGGTTGTGCATTAATCGTTTCCGGTTTGGTATTGATGGCGCGGGGATGAGCGGCTTCAACAAACCATATTACGCGGGAAAAGAACTTCAATACATTGAAGAGGCCATTCGTTTAGAAAAACTTTCCGGCAATGGCGAGTTTACCCAACGTTGCCAGAATTTTTTCGAACAGCGTTATGGTGTCAAAAAGGCGTTGCTCACGCAATCGTGCACGGCCGCATTGGAAATGGCTGCACTCTTGCTGGACATTCAACCCGGTGACGAGGTCATTATGCCCACCTACACGTTTGTGTCAACGGCCAATGCATTTGTGCTACGCGGGGCAAAGATCGTGTTTGCTGATTCAGAGGCACAGAACCCCAACATTTCCGTTGCACATGTTGCGGGCTTGATTACCCCCAAAACAAAAGCGATTGTGGTGGTGCATTACGCAGGCGTGGCATGCGATATGGCATCCATCATGGAGCTGGCCGGGCGCCACAGACTTTTTGTAGTCGAAGATGCCGCGCAGGCCATCGATTCGTATCACCACCATCAGCCGCTGGGCTCAATCGGCCATCTGGCAGCGTTTTCTTTTCACGAGACAAAAAACATCATTTCGGGCGAAGGCGGTATGCTGGTGATCAACGATGAGCGGTTTATCCAACGGGCGGAAATCATTTGGGAAAAAGGAACAAACCGGTCAGCATTTTTTAGAGGTGAAGTGGATAAATACAGTTGGGTAGATGTAGGGTCTTCCTTCCTGCCCTCCGAAATTACTGCGGCATTTCTGTGGGCGCAGCTCGAACAATTGGATTTCATTCAGTCTGCACGCAAGCGGCATTGGCAACAGTATTGGAAAGGATTAAAAGACATGGCAGATGCCGGGTTTTTTAAGGTACCGGCCATACCCGAGTACGCGACCAGCAACGCCCACATTTTTTATGTGGTTACCAACAGTCCTTTGGCACAACGGATACTGCTCTACGCTTTAAAACATGCGGGTGTGCAGGCCATCTTCCACTACATGCCGTTGCACCAAAGCAGCTTTTATACGCAAGGAATGGCGCCAGCCAGTTTACCCCATGCCGAGCGGTTTGCCGAAACACTGATCCGCTTGCCGCTTTTTGTTGAACTAACACCCGCAGAGATCGACATCGTGGTGCAAGCCATACGTACGTGCTTTGAGGTCTCAAAATCAGCGTTGGCAGAAGTGTAATTGGTTTTGATCCGGGCTGCGGCCAGCACCGTTGATTGGCCGAACTCCAAACCCAGTTTGCCATGGTGCCGTTGCCACTCACACCCATGAAACCCTCAAGTGAGGCATCGCTACGTTCACAAAAAATTCTTGCCCATCACACATAATCACTGCGGGCCGATCGATTTATTTCTTACTTTTCACATCCAAAAAATCAGTGCATGAATCGAAAACTAAGAATGGGCATGGTGGGTGGAGGTAAAGATGCCTTCATCGGTTCTATCCACCGCATTGCCGCCAACATGGATGGCCTGGTAGAAGTGGTAGCCGGTGCCTTAAGCATCAATCCCGAAATTGCCAAAGAAAGCGGTAAGGCAATTTTTCTAGACCCCGAACGCACCTACCTGACCTACGTGGAAATGTTGGAGAAAGAAAGCAAGCTGCCCGCAGACAAAAGGATAGACTTTGTGACTATTGTGACTCCCAATTTCGCACACTTTGCGCCTGCGATGGCTGCGCTTGATAAGGGCTTTCACGTGGTGATCGAAAAGCCGATCACCTTCACGCTTGACGAAGCTAAACAATTGAAAAAGAAAGTTGAAGAGACAGGTTTAACACTTTGCTTGACACACACCTACTCAGGTTATCCAATGGTGCGGCAAGCCCGCGCCATGATGCGCGAGGGCGTGTTCGGCAAAATTCGCAAAGTGGTGGTCGAATACCCGCAGGGATGGCTCAGCAAAATGAGCGAACGCGAAGGCAACGCACAGGCAGCATGGCGCACCGATCCAAAGAAATCGGGCAAGGCAGGCGCGATGGGCGACATAGGCACCCATGCAGCACACCTGGCGGAATTTATTACAGGTTTGAAAATTACCCATCTGTGTGCCGACTTAAATGCCCTTGTGCAGGGCCGTATGCTTGATGATGACGGTAACGTGTTATTGAAGTTTGATAACGGTGCGGCAGGGGTGCTCATCGCTTCGCAGGTGGCGGCAGGAGAAGAAAATGCGTTGAGGATTCGCGTGTATGGAGAGCATGGAGGGCTGGAGTGGGCGCAGATGGAGCCCAACACATTGATTGTAAAGTGGCTTGATAAGCCGATGCAAATTTTACGTGCCGGCACCAACGGCTTTTTGCATGGCGAAGCGATCTTTAATGCGCGCACACCGGGCGGGCATCCGGAAGGTTACCTCGAAGCATTTGCTAACTTGTACCGCAACTTTGCACTGGCATTGTCTGCGCGCATCGATGGCACTCCGCTGCCTCCGCATGTCAATTTTCCAACCGTTGATGATGGCATCAGAGGTATGGCATTCATCGACTCGGTGGTGAAGAGCGGGCAAAGCAAAGAAAAATGGACGCCATTTGAAATTTGATTTGGCAATTCGATGGTTCGATCATTTGAAAATTGACTGCTAACTCAGAAACTCTAACCTCTAACTTTTAACCTCGAGTAGATGACGACTATTAAAGGCCCGGCTATTTTTCTCGCACAGTTTATGGGTGACGAACCACCTTTCGATAACCTGAAATCTGCATGTAAGTGGGCTGCCAATTTGGGGTATGTGGGCGTTCAAATTCCCAGTTGGGATGTGCGGTGCATCGACCTGAAAAAAGCGGCAGAAAGCAAAGAGTACGCGGATGAACTTCGCGAGACGGTTGAATCGTGTGGCATGAAAATCACCGAGCTCTCCACACACCTGCAAGGCCAGTTGGTAGCTGTGCACCCGGCCTACGACACCATGTTTGATGGCTTCGCACCCAAGTCGGTAAAGGGCAACCCCAAAGCGCGCACGCGCTGGGCAATAGAGCAACTGAAGCTCGCGGCCAGGGCCAGCAAGAACCTCGGGCTGAAAGCGCATGCTACTTTTTCGGGCGCCTTGATGTGGCACACCGTTTACCCATGGCCGCAACGTCCGGCCGGCTTAGTGGAAGATGCCTTCAAGGAACTGGCCAGGCGCTGGCTGCCCATTTTAAATGCGTTCGACAAAGCGGGCGTGGATGTTTGCTACGAAATTCACCCGGGCGAAGATTTGCACGATGGCGTAACATTCGAACGCTTTTGGGAAGCTACGGGATGCCACACCCGCTGCAATATGTTGTACGACCCAAGCCACTTTGTTTTGCAGCAGTTGGATTACAAACAGTATATCGACTTCTACCACTCATTTATCAAAATGTTCCATGTGAAGGATGCTGAGTTCAATCCAACAGGAAAAAGCGGTGTGTATGGGGGGTATCAGAGTTGGGTAGATCGCCCAGGCCGATTTCGCTCACCGGGCGATGGTCAGGTTGACTTCAAAACAATATTCAGTAAATTGTCTCAGTATGGATACGATGGTTGGGCAGTGCTGGAGTGGGAGTGCTGTATCAAACACCCCGAGCAGGGTGCAGCGGAAGGCGCACCCTTCATCAAAAAACACATCATTCGCGTAACTGAGAAAGCGTTTGACGATTTTGCCTCAGCGGGAAAGAATCCGAAACTCAATCAATCAATTTTAGGAATTTAACATATACCAAAATGACAAAAAATGCCACTTCAATATTCGCCATCGCCTGGGTGGCTGCATCCCTTGCACTGTACTCATGCGGCAGCAAAAAAGAATCCGTAAAGGAAGACTACGGCACTCCACAAGAAACAATCGATGCCCCTGACGTAGCGGCTGACCCCATCACGCAGGGTGAATCACTGGTAAAGGCCAGTGACTGCAAAACGTGCCATCACATCAATAATAAGATCATTGGCCCATCGCACACCGAGGTGGCAAAGAAGTATGAGTTTACCAAAGCCAATGTCGAACTGTTGGCCGGCAAGATCATCAAAGGCGGTGCGGGCGTGTGGGGCGAAGTGGCGATGACAGCACATCCGGAAATTTCGCAGGCTGACGCAGAGCGAATGGCCCGTTATGTGCTTTCGCTGGATGGCGAAACCGAGCACTGAGATTTTTTTCAATCTATGATATCAATTTCTTCTGATGACGCGTCAATTTAATTTTAACCAAACCTATATGCAAAGCAAATCGTTGAATCACCTCTTCACATGTGTTTGTATCACACTCGTTTGTTGTGCGACCACCGCCTCAGCGCAAAACACACTGACAAGGCAAGAAATAAAGGAAGGCTGGAAATTATTGTTTGACGGTAAGTCGCTGAAGGGTTGGCACAACTTCCTCAGCAACGGCATCGGATCAGCCTGGTCGGTGAAGGATGGCGCCATCCATTTAGACAAAACAGTTAAAAAAGACGGAGGCGATATTGTGACTGATGGCGAATATGAAAATTTTGAACTTGCACTGGAGTGGAAAATAGCACCCTGCGGCAACAGCGGCATCATGTTCAATGTGGTCGAGAGCGCAGAATACAAATTTGTTTGGCAAACTGGCCCCGAGATGCAAGTGCTCGATAACGCCTGCCACCCTGATGCAAAAATTGAAAAGCACCGCGCAGGTAACTTGTATGACTTAATTGCCAGCCCGATAGAATCGGTGAAACCAGCCAACGAGTGGAATTTGGTAAAAATCATTTCCAATAAAGGACACTTGGAGTTTTGGCTCAACGGTGTAAAGCAAGTGGAAACCACCATGTTTACCCCAGCTTGGGAGGCCATGATCAAAAACAGCAAATTCAAAGACATGCCCGGTTTTGGAAAGTTTAAAAAGGGAAAAATATCGCTCCAAGACCATGGTGACTTGGTTTGGTACCGCAACATCAAAATCAGGGAATTGAGATAGCAACACCTCAACCAACATCCAAAAGATGATCCATGGTATTTTTGCTAACGAAATTGTTATTTGCCGGTGAGACGACTGTGTACCGGGGCTAACGCATCATGTAAGCAGGTATCACCGGCCGATGAATTGGAGTTTACGTTGAGACGGATTTTGGAGGTGCATCAGTGAGAAAAGCTCATGTAACACCCGTGCGTGGTTGGCGGATGCCGGTTTGCTGCGCGAGTTGAATGAGGAAGTGGAAAACCGACTCGTAAGTGAATTCAAAAAAAAATAGTGGCTGAAGAGGCAGGGGTAAAGGTACACACGGTGATTTTAGGACACGATATTTCTGCTGACTACCCAATTGAAAAATTCAAACAAGATGCAGAAAAGAAGTTTGAGAAATTTAATGTTCACCTTGGCGTTTTCTCCAATCAATCGGAGGCATATACCTGGATGAAGCAGTATATTATTTAAGTCGGGTGAAGGCAAAAAAAAGGTAACTAACAAAAACGCTATGAATCGCAGGGAATTTATTCAAACCACCTCAATGGCAGCCGTAGGAGCATTGACGATGAGCTCATTTACGCTAATCGACAAAAAGAAAATTGGGCTGCAGTTGTACTCACTTCGCGACATTTTACCAAAAGATCCAAAAGGGGTATTGGCAAAAGTTGCGGGCTTCGGGTATAAAGAACTAGAGGCGTATAGCTACAACGATGGCCAGATTTTCGGAATGAAATACAAGGAGTTTACCGATTATGTGAATACTTTGGGAATGCGTGTGACCAGCGGTCATCATCTGCTGGGCAAGTCGGCACAAACGAAAATGATGAAAGGCACTGTGATGAATGAATGGGAGCGTGCCGTGAATCATGCAAAGGAATCGGGGCAGGATTTTATGGTAGTTGCTTTTTTAATGCCCGATGAGAGAAAAGATTACAAGGGAATCTGCGAAGCACTAAACAAANNGGCCAGATTTTTGGCATGAAGTATAAAGAGTTCACTGATTATGTAAAAAGCCTGGGCATGAAGGTGACCAGCGGACACCATCTGTTGGGAAAATCTGAGCAGACCAAAATGATGAAGGGTACCGTTGTGAATGAGTGGGAGCGGGCAGTAAACGATGCGAAAGAAGCGGGACAAGATTTTATGGTTGTAGCGTTTTTAACACCTCATGAACGAAAAGACTATAAAGATGTTTGCGAGCAATTGAACAAAGCAGGTGAGGTGTGCAAAAAATATGGCATCCGCCTTAATTACCATAACCACGAATTTGAATTTGAACAGTATGAAGGACAAGTGGCTTATCATGTGATGTTAAAAGAACTTGACCCCAAATTGGTGGGCATGGAAATGGATCTGTACTGGATGCACGTTGCTAACCAAAGTCCTGTAGAATATTTTGAAAAGTATCCTGGTCGCTTTGAGCAATGGCACGAGAAAGACATGGATAAGACAAATCCTAAACAACAAGTAGATGTTGGCACCGGCCGCATCGCTA
>DHLV01000141.1:0-16209 GCA_002405445.1 Flammeovirgaceae bacterium UBA4659
TATTAAGCCCTTCGGCAAGGCTGAGCTGAAAATAGGAGGGCGTTTGAAATCGATTTGGCGGTAGAAACCTCGTCACTTGGTCAAAAAATTAGCAAAGGGGTTAAACAATTTGAAAGTATTACTGTTAATCTGTATAAGTTGTTTAACTTTAAAGCCATGAAAAAGTATTTTCTTTTCAACATTGCGTTACTGTTTTCTTTGGCGCTGCACGGCCAAGGTGAATCTGACGCGATTTTAGGTGTTTGGGAAACTGGCAGCGGCAAGGCGCGCGTAAAAATCGATAAGGTAGGCGAGAAGTTTACCGGAAAAGTGGTGTGGCTGCGGGAGCCGCTCAACGAAGAAGGAAAACCGAAAGTAGACAAGAACAATCCCGATGAAAAACTGCGCACCACACCGTTGCTGGGATACAAGCTACTTAGAGACTTCTCCTTTGTGGGCGAGAAAACCTGGGAGGAAGGCACGATTTACGATCCTGAAAATGGCAGCACATACAGTTGCACCATTAAAATGACAGACGAAAACACTTTAGACGTGCGCGGCTTTATCGGTGTATCGCTGTTCGGCCGTACCGATGTGTGGAAACGGGTGCAACTGAAGAAAAAATAATTCACCTCTAAATTTTATTTCATGAAGTGGTTGTGGCTGGTGGCCGCTGTAATCGTTACCCATTCGCTTTCGGCACAAGAGGCCGATACAGTTGAAGATTACAGCATGTATGGCGAAGCTGAATTGGCAGGCGGTGCCAAGCGGTTTTGTACCTCAAAAGTCTTTGACCTAAGCCCCAACAAGTTGATCTCTGTAGGCTACGATTTTCAGGGAGGCTATGGAATGAACTTGGGTGCCGTAGGAAATACCGGAGCGCAATCAGTCAGCAACAGCAATAACTACGGGCTGCGCATTGCTGCCAACGCACCGTTAATTTCAAAAACGAATTTGTTACTCAACATTGGCGCCACTTACTGGGAGCACTTCTTCAACATCGGCAGTGGAGCAACGCATCCTTTGGCACAGTCACTGCAGGCGTACGGTTTACGCACCATGGGTATCAACTTCACGCTGTTCAAACCATTCAACGAAGTGAATTTTCTGATTTTAAACGGTTCCGCTGACTTGAACGGCAATTACTCATTCGAAAATTTTCAGTCTCTGGGTACGTCTAAACTATCGGCCACAGCCATTTATGGTTGGAAAAAGCACGACCGTCTGCAATATGGCTTTGGCCTTGCGCGCACCTACCGGATTGGCGAATTAAATTACCTGCCCGTGTTCTTATATAACTACACTTTCCCAAGCCGCAGGTGGGGCGTTGAGGCGATGTTTCCGGCACGTGTCAACTTCCGCAGATCATTCAATTCACGAACGCTGGCTTTTATTGGGTATGAGCTGGAGGGGAACAGCTACCTCATTCGCAACCGCGGTAATGAGTTTTCCGGTGTCGACAATTTAGAACTGCGCAGAAGTGAACTGAGGCTGCGCCTCACGTTTGAACGCAGCATCAAGGATTTCATCTGGGTGTCGTTACAGGCAGGGTTGCGCTACAATGCGCGCTTCCATGTAGACAACAAAGAATTTTTCCGCGGCTTTGGTGACCAGGCTTACCTTTTCGAAAACACCATCAACAATGCGCTCTACGTAAACTTCTCGGTTAACCTGGTTAGTCCTTAGCAGTTTGTTTTCGAGCAAAGCGTGTGTTGAATATCGGCAACAAACGCAAACCTTTGGGGTTGTCCTTCACATAATTCAATAAACCCAACTGAAAACCTTTTTGGTGATCGGCATAATTAAAAACCCCTATCGATAAGCCTTTCTGCTCACCACGTATATTGTTATACGCACTGATGGCAATTCCCTTGAAAGTACTACCGGCAGATTCACCACTGTCGCTCCATCTCGCTTTGCTGCCGCCAACCTGCAAATAAACAGGTGTGACCATCAGCCCTTTCGCTTCCATTGTTGCGGCAGCGGGTGCAATCACAATTGCATTCAACTTTGGGCTGGCCACGCCCACGCCTGCAATTGCCAATCCGCTTACTTCAGCGCCCGCACCTAATCCAATACCTGCAATATTGATGCCCTTCAATTGGCCCCCTGCACCAAGGCCTACGCCAGAAATACTCAAGCCTTTGACATCCCCACCGGCACCCACACCCAGGCCACCGATAATGACTCCTTTCACATCGTCACCTGCGCCAGCACCCAAACCACCAAAGGTAAGGCCGGTCAGGTCGCCACCTGCGCCAATACCCAGTCCGCCAAGGTTGATACCTGCAACACTGCCGCCCGAACCTGCACCCAGTCCGCCAATGTTGATGCCTGTCAAACTTCCCCCTGCACCAATGCCAAGCCCGCCCAGGTTGATGCCTTTCAAGTTGCCACCCGCGCCCACGCCAAGGCCACCCACGCTAACCCCCTTCATGTCACTCTTAGCACCCGTGCCCAGTGCACCGATGCTAACACCGGTGCGCGAGTCGGTGCCGATGGCCAAGGGTAGGCCCAGCGAAAGTCCACTCATGCTGCCTGTTTGCAGCGAGTCATGCTTGGTTTGCCAGATAGTGATGTTGATGCCTCGTATTTTCTTCACGCGCTTATCGGCATAATTGAATCGCATACCACTGAACATGGGCAAATTGCCAAATCCAATGCCGGCAGCCTCAGTGGGGATGCCCACCCCCTGGGCGAATGATGTGAGCGACAAAACAAGGAAGAGCACAGAAAAGAAAGATCGAAGCATGGTGTAAAATGGTTTTGCCTTTAGACTGCAAAACACCAAAGAAGGTTGCACCCCACGAATGCAACCTTCCCATCAAAATAAAAAAGCCCCTACGCGCGCACAGGCTCGCGATGCCCCACCCATGTGAACCGTTTGTTCACATACTCGGGGTTGGTAAACGATGCATTGCCTGAAGGATTGCCGCCAGTGACGTGAAAATCAGAGAACGCAGCGTTTTGGTTCATGTAAATACCACCCGTTAAGTTGAACGATACCGGGGTTGCCGCAAGCGCCATCTCATCGGCAATTTTTTCCTTCACCAATGAATTGGTGGTGTAAGCCCCACATGAAATCGCTCCATGATGCAGCGCCATCTCATGCGCCAGGGCGATTGATTCGTTGGTGTCTTTTGTTCTGATGAGCAGCACAATCGGCCCAAACAACTCTTTGCTGAAAATCTCTTTCTTTGTTGAATCTATCTCTACCACTACAGGGGTAGCCAATCGGGCGTTTTTGAACATAGGGTTTTCAAAAATGCGGCTCTTCAACCAAACTTTGCCCGGAAGTTGCTCCGCTTCGATCACACGCTCACCGGTTCTTTTGCTCTGCACCGCACCCAACACAAATGGCCCGGCCTTCGGGTTGTCGATCAATCCGTTAATGTTGGCGACAAATTTCTCGGCAAACTGCTCAAATGATACGGTACCATTCGGTGTTTCTATACCCTTGGCGGGAATATAAAAGTTTTGTGGTGCGGTACACATTTGCCCGCTGTATAAGTTGACGGAAAATGCCAGGTTCGCGGCCACTTTATCTACGTCTTCTGCCGAATCTAAGATTACCGAGTTGACGCCCGTCTTTTCGGTGAACACGGTTTTGCCGGGTAGCGCCTCCAGATAACTGCCAAAGGCTGAATTACCGGTAAAGTCAATCAACTTAACTTCCGGGTGCTCGGCCAATTCTTTGGTGATCATCCGGTCAAAGGTATCTGCTGCAAGCTGGCAGATGTTGCTATCGAGCTTATTTTCCTCCAGCACTTTTTGAATCTCTGCCACAAAAATGGCAATCGGCAAGATCGCACCGGGGTGTGGCTTAACAATAACCGAATTACCGGTGATCAAACTCGCGTAGATTCCGGTTACTGAATTCCACGTAGGGAAAGTAGAACAACCAATCACTACAGAAATCCCTTTGGGCACCGCGCGCCATTCTTTATTCAATTGAATGTTAAACTTGCCCATGGGCTTGTCCCACACAACTTTCTCAGGAAATCGATTCAGCTCTTCGTAGCCGGCAGCAATTGCCTCGAGCGCGCGATCAGCTGCATGTGGCCCCGATGCCTGAAACGCCATCATATACCCCTGCCCCGTGGTGTGCATGGTGGCGTAAGCCACTTCAAAAAAACGCGACTTGATGCGCTCCAACGATTCCAACAAAATCCCTGCGCGGTCTTTGGCTGTCACTTTTCTCCATTGATGAAATGCCGCACGTGATTTTGTGATCAGTGAGGCGGTCGAAAACATCGGGTATAAAACATTTAACGGTTCTTGCAGGTAAGGTGACTCCTCCTGCCCACCCCACCCATCGGGCGAAGCTTGTTTCAGCTCTTCAAATTTTTTGTTCAACGCAGCCTTAAACATTGCTTGCCCATCGGCATCGGCCGTTTCGCCATACAGGGCAGGCGAGGGATTCTCCGGAAAAGCAGCAAAAAATGTACGTGCGTGCAAGGCTTCAATGGCCTTTGTTAAAGTGGGGTGGTGTTTTTCGTATAGTGTCATAAATGTGTATTACAATATCAGATTTCAATCAAAGTTGAGAACATTACTGCGGGTAAGATCGCGTCAACGGCCGGTGCTTCCACACGAAATGCAAGACCGGTAACACAACGCTTTTTACTTCATACCCCATGTCAAAATCCGAAAAACCCCTCGCCTCTTGAAATGGAAAACCCCGCTATCATCACAAAAAACCGTTGAGCACTTACAACTTCACCATCAAATTTATCTTACCAATTGTTGTAATGCAATCTCAAATGAAGCTTGCGCAATTTTTGTGTTGCCGGGATTTACCCTGTGGGTTTTCTCCAAGGCACTCCGGATCGTTTTTGAGATGTCTCCAAAAATAGAAGCATCGTCCATCAATACTTCCGCCTCCATAAAGTAAGCAAACACGCGCGCCATGCCGCAATTGGCGATAAAGTCAGGCACAATGGAAATTTTTTCATCGGCATACAAGCCCGTGGGCCCAAAGAAAATTTCAGGGTCTGCAAATGGCACATTGGCACCACAGGAAAAAACCTCCATCTTCGATGCAATCATTTTATCCACCTGGGTCTTGTTGACCAATCGCGATGCCGCTGCCGGAATGAATACCTCGCAATCCAGATCCCAGATTTTGTTGTTCACAACATCAAATGGCAGCAAGTCGGGTGTGACCAGCCGGTTGCCATCGCGGTTAACAACCAGCGTGCAAATCTCCTCGTGCGAGAATCCGGCCTGGTTGATCAAGCCCCCTTCGCGTGTGAGTATGCCCACAATTTTCACACCCATCTGCGACAGGTAAAATCCCGCGGCAGCGCCCACATTGCCCCAGCCCTGCACAACTGCCCGTTTGCCTTCCAGAGGGTAGGCGGAAGAGCGGGTTCCGTCTGTTCGTTTTAACGAGGGCCACAGGTCATAAAAATGTCGCACCGCTTCTGCTACTCCATAGCCGGTGCACATGTCTGCTACAGTATATTTCATGCCCAAGTCAGGTGTAAACCTGGCATCTTCAATCACCTTTACCACACCCTGGCGCAATTGCCCGATGCGATTGACTTTTTGCGGCTCGGTCGGTTTGTAATGCCCTGTAAATACACCTTCCTGCGGATGCCAGATGCCAACATCTTCGGTATGCGGAATCACCTCGTGGATTTCGTCTACATTCAAATCACCACCCGTGCCGTAATAATACTTCAATAATGGCATCACGGCAGAGTACCAACGGTGCAGCACGCCTGCTTTGCGCGGATCGTTAGGGTCAAAATTGATGCCCGACTTCGCCCCGCCAATGGGCGGGCCACTGACGGTAAACTTCACTTCCATGGTTTTGGCAAGAGACTCCACCTCGCGTTTGTCAAGCCCTGCGCGCATGCGCGTGCCACCGCCCGCAGCACCACCGCGCAATGAGTTGATAACCACCCACCCTTCGGCCTCCGTTTCGCTATCTTTCCACTCGAAAACCACCTCGGGGCGCTTGTTTTCAAACTTTTGTAACAAATTTTGCATCATACACCTGTTTGGCGGTGCAAGAATACAAATTACCAACGACAAAAAAACGACTGATTGTTAGGTAACAAAAATACCAATGGATGAACATTGCAACTGATGCCGAAAACACACGCATCAAAGCGGGCGTTTTTGAAGGCCAGAGACTTGTTGATAGACCGGTGTTACTGACCCGCCATCATCTTGCGGCCTTTTTAGCCACGCGCAGTTTTGATAACGCCATTGTAAGCTGTGTTGGCGTGGTGGCACCTGCGATTGTCAATTTGGTGAATGCAGCAGAATTGAACCTGACATGGTGGCGCGCACTCCCATTGCCGAACAACATACGGTATGCCGTACCGCATCCCTTAGGGGCAGATCGGATTGCCGCAGTATGTGGTGCCTGGGATTTGTTGCCGCAGCAGCAATGCCTCATTATTGGCGTGGGCACCGGTATCAAATACAAGTGGATTGATGATCTCGGAGATTTTTTTTGGGGCCCAGACTTGGAAATGTGGCTGAACGCAATCCACACCTTTACAGCCTGTTTGACGTTGGTAACAGTGAATTGCGCAATCGCATTGGCTGGTAACAACAGCGAACGCACCGTGCAGAGCGGGGCAAGGTTTGAATATTGTCAGAAATTGACGGGATCGTAGAGCATTACAAACAAATGCACGTACCGTTGCAGATAGTGTTGTGCGTTGGAGACTATCCGCTTTTTGAAAACAGATTGAAACACACCATATTTGCAACCCCCGATTTGGTTTTAGGTGGATTGAAAAGGATTTTGCTTCATCATGCAGATTAACAAAGGAAGTTTCCTCGCTGTTTTGTGGTTTTTGGTTACATCAGCTGCGGTGGCGCAGGTGGCCAAAAGCCCATTTTCTACTTTTGGCTGGGGCGATGTGTACAGCAGGGGATTGGCTCAAAACATGGGCATGGGCGGAGTGGGTATCAGCAACGCCAATCCCTGGTATGTAAGCAACATGAATCCGGCCTTGTTGGTAAATAATTATGTGGTGTCATTTCAGGCGGGTATGCAACTCGAAAACCGCACCATCAACGATGGCGTCAACTCACTGAAAAATGGCAGCGGAAACCTTCACTATCTCATCATGGCGTTTCCGGTAAAGCCGGGTAAGTGGACAACTTCTGTGGGTTTGATGCCCTACTCTGCAGTAAACTACAAGTTGAACACCACACAAGATGTGATCGGCTCACCCTCATCAGTGTTTTCACAAGAATCAGGTTCCGGTGGTATCAACCAGTTTTATTGGTCAAACGGGGTGCGCGTGAATAAATACCTCGCACTGGGCGCGCGCGTCAATTACCTGTTCAGTTCTATTGTTTCAGAAAGTTCGCAAACACTCGCCACCAACCGCGCAGTGTTCTTTTTTCCGTCTGTTTATGAACGCACTTACGTAAAGGATTTAAGCTTCTCCACCGGACTCACCTTGCAGAAAGATTCTTTGTTTCGGAAAAACTATAAAATAACGCTTGGCTTCATTTATGATTTCCGAACCGATGTGGCCACCGCAACAACGCAGCGTATCGAGCGCAGGTCAGTTTCAGGAATCATTGTGGATTCGACCACCGTGGCAAACAACAGGGGCACAGCTGTAATACCTCAAACCTACGGTGTGGGTTTGTCTTTTGGGCGCATGAACCACTGGACATTTGCCACCGACTTGCAAATAATGGACTACAGCCAGCTGTCCGGTTTTTCAAGACCATTTCAAACTACCACCGGCATGCGAGCCGGTGCCGGATTTGAAATTACACCAGACCCCTCCGGGTTGGGAAACTTTTTGAAACGCATGACCTATAGGACAGGCGGCTCTTACGAAATTTTCCCTTATCTGGTAAACGGCAACCAAGTAAAAGATTTAGGTATTACATTTGGCCTCTCAATGCCGCTAGGGCTTTCAACCCTTGATTTTGGGCTGAAATTGGGCAAAAGAGGCAGTATTTTGGAAAATAGCATTGAGGAAGACTACTATAAGATTTACTTTGGCATGACTTTTAATGATCGTTGGTTTATAAAAAGAAAGTTTGATTAACAATTTTAATGAAATGAAAATTCAACTGAAACAACTTGCATTTACCGGTCTCGCTTTTTCCATTGCTGTTTCAAGTGCATTTGCGCAGTGCAAAGGGGGCTGGCCTGAAGAAAAAAAAACAGCAGAAGAAAAAGTGGCTGTGTTTAGCGATGCTGTCAAGCAAGGGACTGCCGCTTTTGATGATTTAAAAGTGCGGGGCGCCATTCTCTGGATGATTGCCAATGCACCCAAGTGGAATACAAAGCTGTACGTAGATGCTGCCACTATTTATGACGGCCTCGCCACGAAAGAAGCAGACGCCACCAAAAAGAAAATGTTCATCGACTCTTTAATGATCATTTACGATTTGCGCTTGCAAAACTGTGGAGATGAAGTAAACGTGCTCAACCGCAAAGCAAGCTCAAACGTAAAGTATAACATCAACAATAAAGAGAAGGCACCCGAGTTGCTGGCCATGTTTGATAAGGTATATGAAATCAGCGGAAACAACGTGAACGACAACAACCTGGAGGCTTACATGTCAGTGATCTATGTAAACTTTCTGATCAACAAAGGCAGCATGACTGAAGAGCAAATACTGTCGCGCTACGACAAACTGAGCGCAGTAATTGATGCCAAGATTGCAAAGGCACAATCGGAAAACAAAGCGGCTGATGTAGAGAAGTACAAGAAGATTAAAGCAAATGTTGATGACAAACTCATCAAAATGGTGAAGGTGGATTGTAAGTTCGTGAAGGCAAACCTGGAACCAAAATTCAGAGCGAACCCGAAAGACTTGGGGCTTGCAAAGAAGATCTTCAAGTTCATGCTGGAAGACAATTGTGCAGATGATCCACTCTGGCTGGATGCGGCCCTGGCCATTCATGAAGTTGAAAAAGACTGCGGCCTGGCCAAAAACCTGGGCAAGCGCATGATTGCAACCGATTTAGCCAAAGCTGAAGGATTTTTCAAAGAAGCTCAATCACTGTGTACAGGGGCAGAAGATAAGTCTGAAATACTGGTGTTGTTGGGTGCTGTGCAGGCAAAAAACGGTAATCCCGTTGCCGCACGCGATTTGTTCCGCCAGGCACTGGCTGCCAGCGCTGCCAACAAAGATGCCTACGAAAAAATCGGTGACCTCTATATGAATGCCGGCAAAGAATGCTCGAAGATGAAGTCTAAAGCAGAAGACCGGCTGGTGTACCTGGCAGCCTTTGATATGTATGTGAAATCAGGCAACCAGCAGAAAATTAATGCAGCGCGCGCGCAGTTTCCTTCAGTAACGGAGTTATTTGAATTAAACTGGAAGGAAGGTGAAAAGAAAACCATCACCCAATGCTGGGTAGGTGAAACCGTAACCCTCCGCACCCGTGGTAAAGAATAATTGGTAAACTAATTGCACTGAAGGCTGGCTGAAAGGTCAGCCTTCTTTTTTTATGAAATCTATTTCGGCAGCCACTCTTCACCGCGCACCCGCCATTTTTTTGGTGCTGTCTTGTATTGTTATCAGCTGTAACAAAAAAGAAAAAACGCTGCCGCAGGTCTACGATGGCCCCCTGCGGGTAGCACATGATTTCACCACCTTCACCACCGAAAAAGACCGGGTAAAAGCCTACCTCAAAGCGAAGACAGTATTTGAATTTCAAAATGGTGACCGCGAGTTTCCCGAGGGCGTGTATATCGAGTTTTTAGACTCGCTCGGCAACATCACCTCTACATTACGAGCGAACAACGCATTTTATTTCAAAACGGATAACAAGTGGCGCGGCCGCGGAGACGTGGAAGTAAAGAACATCGAAAAGAACCAGCAGCTCAATACCGAAGAGTTGTTCTGGTACCCGGGAACTCAAAAAATTGCTACCGAAAAATTCGTCACGATCAGAGATTTTCATGATGTGGCTTACGGCACCGGGTTGGATGCCGCCCAAGATATGTCGTACTACACACTCAAAAACCCCACCGGCTCAATGGAGGTGAAAGACAATTGATGGTAAAGGGCAGCGCAGATGCCTGGCGGCAAGGAAAACCCGTTCACCATCGCTATCGACAATTTCGTATCTTTGCACCTGCATGAAACTGCTTGATGTAGTGCTGCTCTCTCTGGCAGCAGGGTTTGTTATCATTGGCATTTACGAGGTAATGACGCTGGGCATCGGCCATGCTTACTGGTCAATCATGCTCTCGCTGCTTCTGTTTTTTGTTTACAATTACCGCAAACGGAAGTAGCCGATGGATTCAGTGTACGTCATGATTTTTGCCACTTTGGTTTTCTCCTTCTTTTTTTCGGGAATTGAAATTGCTTTTCTGTCTGCCAATAAACTACAAATAGAACTGCAGGCAAAGCAGGGCGTGCTGGGGGGCGAAATCATGTCCAAGTTCATGAAAAACCCCTCGCGGTTCATTGGCACCACACTCATTGGCAACACATTGGCGTTGGTACTCTTCGGCATTTACATGGCGCAGCTCATCGAGCCGGTGCTGACAGAGCACCTGCCCACCGGCCTCAACGATGAGGTGTATGTGCTTGCCTTCCAAACGTTGATTTCAACTCTTTTCATCTTATTCACAGCCGAGTTTTTGCCCAAGAGTTTGTTTCTTATTAACCCCAACGCCATGCTGGCAGCGCTGGCTGTGCCATTTCGCATCATCTACTACGTGTTAGCGCCACTCACATTTTCAATTGTGTACCTTTCCAAACAAACCATCATTCACATTTTGCGCATCGAATACTCCGAAGAAAAACCCATGTTTGGTCTCACAGATTTGAACCACTACCTCAAAAACATGATGAAGGTACACCATGATGACGAAGAGATTGAACTTGACAAAAAAATTCTCTCAAATGCTTTAGAGTTCAAAACGGTGCGTATCCGCGATTGCATGATTCCGCGCACGGAAGTAACCGCAGTGAGCGTAGAAGACGGCATCGAACAACTGAAAGAAACATTTGTGCAAAGCGGGCACTCCAAAATATTGATTTACAAAGAAACCATTGACGATGTGATCGGCTATTGCCACTCGGCCGCATTGTTTACAAACCCGGCCCGCATCGAAGATATTCTGACGCCCATCCCCCACGTGCAAGAGACCATGATGGCCAACGATTTGATGGTACAGTTAATCAAAGAACGCAAGAGCATCGCGCTGGTGTTGGATGAATTTGGCGGTACCTCGGGCATCGTAAGCATGGAAGACGTAATCGAAGAAATATTCGGGGAAATTGAAGACGAACACGACCAGGATGATTTGACCGAGACACAAATCGATGACCAAACATACCGATTGAGTGCGCGGCTGGAAGTCGATTACCTGAACGAAAAATTCAAGCTCCACCTGCCTACAGGCGAGTATGAAACACTGGCCGGTTTGATTTTGGCGTACGCAGAAGATTTGCCCAAGACAGGCGACACCGTTATGATCGATGGGCACACATTCACCATTGAAAAAACCGAAAACAAACGCATTGACGTGGTGAAGGTGGTGGTAAACAAGCCGGAATCGTAAAACCCCACCGGCATTGGAGCAGATGTTCCAGACAATTCTAATCAACTGATTTTCAGTATTATAATTTGCCAGTAGCCTTTTGGCGAATCAATATAACAGGCTAAATTTGCCGTTCTTTAAATTGGGCATGGTGGCCTAAAAAACATTAACAGGAATTATTCAAACTGACTTATGGCATTGATTGGGACTTTACGTGAGAAGATGACGAAATGGGTGGTGGGTTTTGTAGCCATCGCAATCCTCGCTTTCATTCTTAACGATCTATTCGGCAACGGGCCACGCTCGGTATTCCAACAGGACAACTCGGTGGGTAACATTGCCGGCAACTCCATCTCACGCGAAGAATATCAGACCATGGTGGCCGAGCGCGAGAACAACTACATGATGAACTTTGGGCGCCAGGCAGGCGAGCGCGAAAAGCCATTGCTGCAAAGCCAGGCCTGGGAGCTGCTGATCGTCAAGCACGCAATCAGGTCGGAATTTGAAAAAACCGGTATTGCAATCAGTTCTGAAGAAAAGCTTGACATGTTCTTTGGCAAGAATATAGACGAGAATTTGAAACAGTCGTTCGTAGATTCAACAGGCAAGTTCAGCCCGGAGCTACTCAAGCAGCAAATCAGGCAGTTTGACATGCCCGAACCGGCAGACCCGGCCATGCGCCAGCAGTGGTTTGCAATGAAAAATCGCTGGGAGACTTTCAAAAGCGAATTGATGTTGGCACGCGAGCGCATCAAATACGAAAACCTGCTCATCAAAACCAACTATGTAACCAATGCAGAAGCCGAGCGCGACTATCACCTGCAAAATGATGTAGCCGAAGCCGAGTACTTGTACGTTCCCTTTTACGCCATCAGCGATACCCTGGTAACACCTACTGATAATCAGTTGCGCGATTACTACAATAAAAACAAAGAAAAATACAAGACGGAAGAATCGCGCAGCCTGATTTATGTAACATTCCCCGTGGTAGCATCACCTGCTGATTCTGCTGATGTGCTAGCCGATGCTCAAAAGTTTGCTGCTGATTTCAAAACTTCAGAAGACGACTCAACCTTTGCCGTGTCCAACACCGAAGGCAAGGACGCATTCAATAAGTACAACGTATCCACGCTGCCGGCAAGTATTAAAGCCGAAGACTTGGTGGCAGGCAATGTGATTGGTCCTTTCTTAGATAATGGTACTTATAAAGTGGTGAAGGTGACAAAAATCGGAAGTGACACCACCTCGTATGCCAAGGCGAGCCACATCTTGATCAAGTGGGAAAACGAAACAGATGCTGCCAAGAAAACGGCAAAAGAAAAGGCACGCAAGATTTTAGGTGAAATCAAGAGTGGGGCGAGTTTCGCTGCCAAGGCACGTGAATTTGGAACAGACGGCACCGCCTCGCGCGGTGGCGATTTGGGCTGGTTCTCAACAGGCCAGATGGTGAAGCCATTCCAAAAAGCAGTATTTGACGCAAAGAAAGCCGGCTTGCTGACAGACGTGGTAGAAACGCAATTTGGTTACCACATCATTGAAGTCACGGGCGTAAAAGACAACACCACCTATTCGGTGGCCTCCATCGAATTAAAAATTACCCCCAGTGATGAAACACAAAATGCGGCATTCCTGGCAGCGCAGAACTTTGGCGCACAAGTAGCAAGCGTTGATGATTTCAAAGCCAAGGCCAAGAAGGAAAACCTGTTTGTACAGGAAGCAAACGACCTTACCGCATCTGACAGGCGCATTGGTAGCCTGGGCGAGGCGCGCCAAATGGTTACGTGGTTGTACCGCGATGGGAAAATTGATAAGATATCTGACATATTTGATCTGGAGGACAACTACGTGGTGGCCATAATGACTGCCAAAATTGACAAAGGCTACAAGCCGTTCGATAAGGTGAAAGATGAAATTACCCCGCTTGTGAAAGCCCGGTTAAAAGGTGATAAAATCATTGAAAAACTGAATGCACAAAAGGGCAGCCTGCAGGAAATTGCGCAGGCTTTTGGCCGCGATGCATCAGTTCAGTCTGCCAGCGATATTAAGTTGAACTCCAACTCACTGGCATCGGTGGGCATTGAACCCAGGGCGGTGGGCGTTGCATTCTCTTTGGAAAATGGAAAGCGCTCACGGGCTTTTGCTGGCGAAAATGGCGTGTTGATTATTGAAACCAAGAACAAAACCGTTGCACCCGAGGTAGGCGACTACAGTTTGTTCAAAAACCAATTGTTGCAAAACCTGAACGGGAAATCATCTTTTGGCATCTCACAAGCCATTAAAGAAGCTGCAAAAATTGAAGACAAGCGATATTTGTTCTTCTAAGAGTTACTCAAAATAAATGAACCCGGGCTGGCGAAATACTCGTCAGCCCTTTTCTTTGCAAAATGCAGGCAGACTGGAAAAAATCGCTGAAAGAAAAACTGGACCAACATCACGCTTGGCCTGACCTGTATACTTTCAAGTTCATTGTTCCGGCAGCAAAGGAAAATGAGGTAATTGATTTATTCCCCAACCACAGCCACACAAAACGCCCCTCCAAACATGGAAAGTACGTAAGCGTGACAGTGCAGATGATGATGCCCTCGTCTGATGCCGTGGTAGAAATTTATCAATCCGCCTCAAAGATTGAAGGAATTGTAGCGTTGTAAATCAAAATGATCGACTCTTTTACCCGTCCGGTTGAAGAAAGAAGCGACCAAGAACTCTTTGAAATACTTGTTGAAGAGTGCTCTTTTCGGCAAGATGTTGTGAAGGCCGCAAAAAGTGAATTGCAAAAACGTGGTCTTTCTGAATTTTAAATCAACAAGATCGTCTCTGACCGGCAAACAACAATTGAAAAGGAGCTGGCTATTGAGGAAACAAAAATGGCCAATGAATCTCTCGATTTGTTTGAATAGATTCATTTCATCATTCTATTTCCATTTTCAATATTCGATGATTGGGGTTTAGCCGGTGAGGGTTACATCAAAAAAAGCCGGCAACGGACATTTGCTTTCTTTTGTGGATTGCTGTGCTGGTTGGTTGCAGCTGACGCGGTGATTGTCTTTGATTCTTTGCAAAACGATGAAATCAAAAGCTCGGTCAATGAACCCATCAAGCTGAAAGGACAACATCGCTATCACAATTACCTTATTCTTGTTCTTGAAAGCAATGAACCAAGGTTGAACATCGCTGACTTCATTCAAACCTCAAACCTACCTTATGAGGAATGGCCAAAACCGCTCGATGCATTTTTTGTAAATGACAGACTGCATGCAAATCGTGGGTGATAAGCACAGACTCCCAGCCAGAGCATTGAGGTCAAAATTTGTGCAGATCTGGCCTGCAGCTACCACTACCGCGGATACTATTTTCTCTTCTCTCGGGAAAATAAGATTGAAAGACCAGCATGATTCGATTCATCCGATGATCCTGAGGCGTGTTCGTGACAGAAATGTGATCCCACGATGAGGCTCAAAACAAAGTGTCACAGGTTAATCGATTTTTTTTTACCTTACCCGAAACAACAACCGATATGTGGAAGCAGGAAAAAAATAAACTCACCAAAAACTTTGTCTTCAAAGACTTTGTGGAGGCCTTTGGCTTTATGACGAAAGTGGCGCTACTGGCAGAAAAGCACAACCACCATCCATTTTGGACCAACGTTTACAACAAAGTCACCATTGAGCTAAACACCCACGATGCCGGTGACATTGTGACGGAAAAAGATCACGCGCTGGCCAAAGAAATAGACCAGCTTAAAGCATAATGGTGTTTTCGTTTTCAAATTCTTGGATCATGTAATTTCAAATTAACAAGTGAGTCGCACATCCCTTTTTTTAGTACCTACCCCTATCGGCAACCTGGGCGACATCACCCTGCGCAGCCTAGACGTACTCAAGTCGGTAGATACGATCCTGGCAGAAGACACACGCACATCTTCCAGGTTGTTGCAACACTATCAGATTTCAAAACCGTTGCAAAGCTTTCATATTTTTAATGAGCACAAAACGCTTTCTTCATTGATCAGTCGATTACAGGGCGGTGAAGTAATGGCGCTGATAACCGATGCCGGCACGCCCGGTATTTCAGACCCCGGTTTTTTACTGGTGCGCGAGTGTCTGCGGGCAGGGTTAACGATTGAGAGCTTGCCCGGGGCCACTGCGTTGGTGCCTGCGTTGATTAAATCGGGTTTTCCCAGCGATCGTTTTGTGTTTGAAGGGTTTTTGCCCCACAAGAAAGGAAGGCAAACACTCTTGAAGAAACTTGCTGAAGAAGAACGCACCATCGTTTTATATGAGTCGCCACACCGCCTGGTGAAGACACTCCAACAGATTGTGCAATTTTTTGGTGACCAACGCATGGTGTCTGTCTCACGCGAGCTTACCAAGATTTTTGAGGAAACCAAAACTGGTGCTGCCAAAGACGTGCTCTCGTATTTTTTGGAAAAAGACGTAAAAGGAGAAATTGTATTGGTGATTGATGGTAAAAAAGAATAACAACATTGCCCCTTGGGTGCTTTTTGCCACATCCGCTTGCATGCTGGCGGCCGGCTGGTGGATGAAGCCTTTCCCGCTTTTTGTTTTTTTTGGGGTTGCCCCGTGGATTGCGCTTGTTGCCCGTGTACAACACAATGAAGCCTACTGGACCCCCGTTGAGTTGATTACGATGGCGTTGTTGTTAGGTATTTTTGCCGCCCATCATTTTGAAGTAGAATGTCTAGTAATGGCCGCGGTGCAGGCCATTGTGC
>DHLV01000141.1:16351-17139 GCA_002405445.1 Flammeovirgaceae bacterium UBA4659
GGCCGCGGTGCAGGCCATTGTGCTTTCACTCTCCTTTTTGGCATACAACTTTGCACAACGGCAACTGGGCGAGCGGCTGGGCAAGGTCACCATCATTTTTTTTTGGTTGGCATTAGAGTACCTGATGTTGAAACTGCCCTGGAGAAATAACGCGATTTTTTTAGCTGATGTTTTAGCCCTCCATCCACATTGGACCCGTTGGACCTATTACACCGGCTATCTGGGCATTTCGCTGTGGATATTGGTAACGGGGCTGGCCTTCTACCACGGTTCGCTTCGGCAGGGCATTCAATGGCATTGGCTGGTGGCAGGCGTGCTGTTGCTTGTTTGCCCGGTCGTTTACTCACTAACAATGCAAACAAGCAGCATGAACCATTCACAGATGATTGCGTTATACGAAACAGGATTGGCAAGCAGCGCCCGCTATGGTAAAGAGGGCGAACTGGCAAGTCGCACGGCCGCGTGGATATCCGTTGTGATCTTGCTGCTGGCATTGGTAAAAACAAAGACGAAAAGGAAATGAACCTCGCACGAATTGAAAGTCAGGTGATTGACCTGTGCAAAGAAGTAGGGCAGTTTATGTATCAAGAGAACCTCACCTTCGACCGATCGCGCATCGAGCAAAAAGGAAGTTTCAGTAATTTGGTTTCGTATGTCGACAAAGAATCTGAAAGAAGATTGGTGAACGCATTGAACGAGATACTGCCGGGGTCTGGCTTTTTGGGTGAAGAAGGCACTGACTCCATCGGCAACAACGAATACCTGTGGATCATCGACCCGCTGGACGG
>DHLV01000141.1:17371-17590 GCA_002405445.1 Flammeovirgaceae bacterium UBA4659
AACCGTGCTGGGCGTGGTGCATGATGTAAGTCACCAGGAGTGTTTCCATGCCGTAGAACATGGTAAGGCATATTGCAATGATCGTGTGATCAACGTATCGGGTGTCAAAAACCTGAGTGAGAGTTTGCTGGCCACCGGGTTTCCTTACTACCACACAGAAAAAAAGGAAAGCTATCTGGAAATCATCAAAACATTTTTGGAACAAACCCACGGCATTCG
>DHLV01000141.1:17729-18022 GCA_002405445.1 Flammeovirgaceae bacterium UBA4659
TTTGGAACAAACCCACGGCATTCGCAGGCTTGGCAGTGCCGCCATGGATTTGGCATACGTAGCTTGCGGCCGCATGGATGGTTTTTTTGAGTACAATCTCAAGCCTTGGGATGTGGCAGGGGGCGCATTCATACTGCACCAGGCGGGCGGCAAAGTAACTGACTTCAGTGGCGGACAGAACTATCTTTTTGGCGGGGAGTTGTGCGCTGGAGGGCATGTTCATGCAGAGATGCTCGAGGTGATCAGGGGGAAGTGGTAGAATTAATTTAAGATTTAAGATTTCAGATTTCAGA
>DHLV01000141.1:18149-21777 GCA_002405445.1 Flammeovirgaceae bacterium UBA4659
GTAATTTAAGATTTCATAAACTAAAATTTGAAATCGGTAACCAGTAATTTTACATTCGAATATGGCTTTTTCAAAAGAACAAGTAATAACTGCACTCAGCACAGTAAACGACCCAGACATCAAACGCGATTTGGTTTCGTTGGGGATGATCAAGGATGTAGTGGTAAACGACCAAATCATTTCGTTTACCGTAGTGCTTACCACGCCCGCCTGCCCACTCAAAGAAAAAATCAGGAAAGATTGCGAAGCAGCAATTAAGAATGCGCTTGGCCCAAACCTAAAAGTTGATATCCGGATGACTGCCACGGTCACTACTGGTCGTGAAAATGCTCCATTGCTACCGGGTGTAAAAAATGTTATCGCAGTAGGCTCGGGCAAAGGTGGCGTAGGCAAATCTACTGTCACAACCAACCTAGCAGTAGCACTGGCACAAGCCGGTGCGAAGGTGGGGTTAATAGATGCAGACATTTACGGGCCCTCGATCCCTGTTATGTTCAATTGTGAGTACGAACAGCCGGAAGTAAAAAACATAAACGGTAAGAATGTCATTCAACCTTTGCAACAATACGGGGTAAAGTTGATTTCAATCGGATTTTTGACACCGCCCGATAGCGCAGTAGTGTGGCGTGGCCCGATGGCCAGTTCTGCTTTGAAGCAATTTATCAGTGATGCCGAGTGGGGCGAATTGGATTACTTATTGATCGACTTGCCGCCCGGCACCAGCGACATTCATTTGACACTGGTACAAACAGTGCCCGTTACCGGAGCCGTGATTGTGACGACACCTCAAAAAGTAGCCTTAGCAGATGCCGTAAAGGCAGTGGCCATGTTTAAGCAACCTGCCATCAATGTGCCGGTATTGGGTATAGTAGAAAACATGGCATTCTTTACACCTGAAGAGTTGCCCGACAACAAATATTACATTTTTGGTAAAGATGGCGGCAAGAACCTTGCAGAGAAATATGCTGTCCCATTCTTGGGGCAAATTCCTTTGGTGCAAGGTATCCGCGAAAGCGGTGACAGCGGACTGCCTGCTGTGATGAAAGGCGAGCCCATGGCCGAAGCTTTCCAAAATCTGGCTGAAAATTTGGCCAGGCAAGTTGCCATCAGAAATGCTACCTTTGCATCCAGCAAAAAAGTTGAACTGCTCTCATGATTGCCACCCCCACCAAACACCAGCAAATGACAAAGCGGATTGAAGAGTCGCTTGAGTCTATTCGCCCATATTTACGCGCAGACGGGGGTGATGTGAAAATCCAAAGCTTCAACCAGGACTACGTGTTGAAACTAGAGTTTATCGGGAATTGCGGAAGTTGCCCCATGTCAACCATGACGTTCAAAGCTGGTGTGGAAGAGGCCATCAAAAAGGCCGTGCCGGAAATTCAGTCGATAGAAGTGGTGAACCTGTCTGCAAGTGAGGTTGCAATTTCGAACCCCTAGCGATCGTTTTCTAGTATCAGGCAAAAGGCAGGTGGATGAGTATCACGGCATACTACCTACCCTTCGTGAGCCTTGAGGTTTTGTTGTGAATTGTAAAGTATCTTGCCAAGCCGATGAAGTATCTTTTTCTTCTTGCGCTGTTGATTTGCAACCTCCAAACCCTGTGGGCACAAGAGCGCTGCGGCACGGTGGCTTATGAAACGCAACTTGCAAAAGGCAACCCAAAGCGCGAAACCAAGCAACAGTTCGAAGATTGGATGAAGCGAGTTCAGATGGCTCCCGCATCAAAACTCAAAACACAAGCCAAGAACCAAACGCAATCGACATTTGTCATTCCCGTGGTGGTGCATGTGGTTCACAACGGTGAGCCCGTTGGCACTGGCGTCAATATTTCTGACGCACAAATCTTATCACAGATCAATGTCTTGAACAACGACTTCAACCGCTTGAATGCAGATCGCACGAACACGCCCACAGCTTTTCAATCCCTGGCCGGCAGTTTTGATGTTCAGTTCGTGCTCGCAAAGCAAGACCCAACCGGCATCGCAACCAACGGCATCAGGCGGGTGCAAGGAACGAAAACCACTTGGAGCCTTTCAGATAATTTTCAGTTAAAATCTCAAAGCTATTGGCCGGCTGAAGACTACCTCAATGTTTGGGTGTGTAACCTCACCGGATTTTTAGGCTACACCCAATTCCCAGTTTCAACTTTACCAGGTTTGGAGGGATCATCAAACGAAAGGCTGACAGATGGAATTGTTATCAACTATCGAGAGTTTGGCAGCATAGATGATGGGCCATTTGATTTGGACTCCCGCTATAACAAAGGCAGGACACTAACGCATGAGATGGGCCACTTTTTTGGCTTGCGCCACATTTGGGGAGATGGCAGTGATTGCACTGCCACAGACTTTGTATCAGACACACCTGCTCAAAGCGCAAGCACTTCGGGTTGCCCCTCGCACCCACGCTTGGATTGCGGATCGCCACAGCAGCCACGCATGTTTCAAAACTACCTCGACTACACGAACGATGCGTGCATGAACTTGTTTACACAAGGGCAAGTAAGCCGCATGTCTATTGTACTTCAAAACAGTCCGCGCAGAGCAAGTCTATTATTGTCGGCCGGTAGTTTACCACCTAGTACGTTGCCCAACGACTTGGGTATCAAAAACATTATCGCACCATTGGTTACCCAATGTGCAGGATCCTTTCAACCCTCTATTCAAGTGCGCAACTATGGCACCAATGCTATTACTTCTGCGCAAATTCAACTTGTTCGCAATGGTACACCTATCGAAACGCTTTCGCCTTCATTGAACCTATTGATTGCGCAAGAGACAATTATTACCTTTTCTAACGTCTCACTGGTTGCTGGGGCAAATGCAACTTTTGCATTCAACATTCTTCAAACGAATGGAACCAGCGATGGTAACGCGCAAAATAATAGCCGAACTGTTAATGCAAGCGCTCCTACTGTTGCATCTTCCCTGCCGTTGTTCGAAACCTTTGCCAGCCAAAGTAACTGGGGAATTGTGAATCCTGATGGCCTCACCACGTGGCAAACGGTGAGCACACCCAGCGGAAAAACGGCCGCTTACCTCGATTTTTATGACTACGCAGAAGTAGGCGCAACAGATTTGCTAACGTCACCGGTGATCGACCTGACTTCGAGCAGTAAGGCTACCTTGATCTTTGAACGAGCTTATGCACCTTACCCGGGGGTAACTGGCGAGCGACTGCGCGTATTGGCCACCACCAATTGCAACTTCACTAACGCAGTTGAACTGTTTTCGAAATCAGATGATGAACTGGCTACAACCGATTTTGATTACAACAACTACACACCGCTAAACAATGCGCAATGGGTAACAGAGGTCGTTCCGCTCGATGGATTTTTGGGTGGTTCGGTTCAAGTTGCTTTTGAAGGGACCAACGCAAACGGCAACAACCTTTACATCACCAACGTGCGTATCGTCAACACAAATTGGCTCGATGTGGCGTTAGTTAAAATGCTTTCTCCTTCACCCGTCAGTTGCGTGGCCGACCCCTCGCCCACCGTGCTCGTAAAAAATATTGGCAATGTACCCATTACAAGCTTTTCGGCAGCCATTGTGTTAAACGGCCAAAGTTTGCCTCTGCAATCATTCAATCAATCATTGGCGATCAATGAACAAAAGATATTCAA
>DHLV01000215.1:0-3276 GCA_002405445.1 Flammeovirgaceae bacterium UBA4659
ACAGAGGTAAGGCCAAACGCAAACAACCCTCGCCAAATATCGGCTGATTATTTTGCATTTCTGAAAAGGGCATTGATGCAGTTTCCCGAAATGCTGACAGCTCGCCCACTTGTTTGCTATACATCCGACTTGGGTGGATATGTGATTTTGGGTGGCAATCAAAGATATCGGGCATTGTGCGACATCGGTGCAGATGAAGTGCCAATCGTGTTGGCAGATGACTGGACAGTGCAACAGCGTGATGAGTTTCTAATCAAAGACAATACTCATTACGGCAAATGGGATGCCGATATGCTGGCAAACGAATGGGATGCTGTTGAATTAGCGGAATGGGGTTTGCATTTGCCAGAACCACCGGAAGAAAAGGAAGAAAAAGATACTTGCCCGACTTGCGGTAAAAGTGTCTAATAAATTAGAAAGAAATTAGAGACATGGCAAACGAACATAATTTGATACCAGCGCAAAAAGGTGAGGTCAGGAACCCCAACGGCAGACCAAAAAAGTACGTCACTCTACTAAAAGAGCAGGGCTACAAATTGGCAGAAATTAACGATACCATCCAAGCCATGCTGTCAATGGATTTGGATGAACTGAAAGATGTATGGCAAAACCCAAAGGCAACCATCTTGGAAAAAACCATCGCCAACGCTATGCGGAAGAGTTTGGAGAAAGGCAGCTTGTATTCGATTGAGACATTGTTAAGCAGGGTATACGGAAAACCAAAGGAAACGGCCGATGTCAACCAGACGGTAAGCGGTGAAATCAAAATCACATTGGACTTGGGAGAATGAAAAGAAAATATCACATATCAAAAAGGCGTGAAAAAAAAATGGCAGCAATCCACTTCCACCACATCCTAATCAAAAGCGGTTATATCAGGGGGATGTATCAAAATCTCAAGGAAGCCATTAAAAACTGGAACAAATGAAAGTACTTGCACTATGGAACGGCATGGGTGGGGTGGAATATCACCGCCTTTATGTGCCACTGAAACGATTGCAAATTGACCATGCCGACCAAATCGAGGTGGAAGTATCGCAGGAGTTTAACAAAGCAGGATTACCAAATTTAAAGCAATATGACCTTATCCTATTCAACAGATGGCTGGGTGCTGACCACTACGAGATACTCCATTATTTGGCAAAGCACGGCATCCCGTATGTTATCGACATCGATGACTTTTGGGAACTCCCGAAGTACCACCCAACGTATAAATTTTTTCGTGAAAACAAATTAAAGCAGGCCATTGTGGATGCTATCCGCTACGCTGACGGGGTGACCACCACCACACCGCAACTGGCTGCCGAGATAAAGAAACTCAACCGCAATATAGCAATACTACCCAACGCACTGGACACTACGGATGAGCATTGGCTATCTGCCCCACAGCAACGCGATGTGTTCACATTTGGCTGGGTGGGTGGCCTTACCCACAGCAACGATATTATGATAATTAGTGATGCCATTGCTCGGATATGCGATGAGTATGGTGATAAGGTGCGGTTTGTTATTTGCGGATGGATGCCGAACAATTATGTGTGGGATAGTATCCTTTACAAGTTCAACGGCAGCACGGGCATATTGAGACCGCAGGTGGTTGTATCAGCAGCACAGGCTCCAAACGAATACGGTAACTTTTACCGCTTGTTTGATTGCGCGCTTGCGCCTCTGGAAGATACCAAATGGAATAACTGCAAAAGTGAACTAAAAATAATCGAAGCGTCAACCTATAAGTTACCTGTGATAGCCTCAAATGTCAACCCATATATTAACCACGCGGAGAACTACGGGGTGCATTTTACAGATAATACACCCGACAGATGGTATCAGGCAATGAAGCATTTTCTGGACAGTCAGGAAAGCGCACGGATTTTGGGTGATAATAACTACTATTACTGCAAAGAGCATCACGATTTAGATAAAATCAACAGCCAGCGGTTGGAGTTTTACAAGGCTGTTTCAGCAGAATAAAAGTTTTAACAATATATTATTTTATACTATCTTTGCAGCTATGCAAATAACAAATGAAGATAATATGCAATTGATGGCTCGTTATCCAGATAACTATTTTGATTTGGCTATTGTTGACCCACCTTACGGTATTGATAGAAATGGTATGAATATGGGAAATTCTGTATTTAATAAAGACAATAAAAAATGGGATACATCAATACCTACAAAAGATTATTTTGATGAATTAATAAGGGTATCTAAAAATCAAATTATTTGGGGTGGTAATTATTTCCCTTTGCCTCAAAGTCAATATTTTGCTATTTGGGATAAAGGGGAAACAATGTATGGTAGGGATTTTGCAGAATGTGAATACGCTTGGGTAAGTAAAGGTGGTACAAGAATATATAAAAAATCGCCTAATCAGCCTGAAAGAATCCACCCAACACAAAAACCCGTTTCACTTTACAAATGGTTGCTCGACAAATACGCTAAACAAGGCGATAAAATACTTGACACACATCTTGGCAGTGGAAGCATAGCAATAGCCTGTCACGATTTAGGTTTTGATTTAACCGCTTGTGAACTTGACACTGACTATTATAACGCAGCGATGAAAAGGATTGCAGACTACAAAAAACAAATAAAACTTTTTTAGTGCATATCCAGTACAAACGCCCATTCGTAACGGATTACCAGCGCAGGATATTGGACAGCCCTGCAAGGTACACTATTACCGCTGCTGCCACCAAAGTAGGCAAGACGGCATCGCATATTATTTGGCTGTTTGAACAGGCTTTGCGGCTTAAAGAAAATCAGTCGGTTTGGTGGGTTGCTCCCGTGTATCAGCAGGCAGAGATTGCATTCAACCGTATGCGGACACAGGTGACCGACAAATCGTTTTTCAAGGTCAATGAAAGCAAACTGCGACTGACAACCCCAACGGGTGGCATCATCCAATTCAAGTCAGCAGAGAAGCCGGACAACCTATACGGTGATGATGTGTATGCAGCCGTGTTTGATGAGTTCACACGGGCAAGGGAAGAGGCGTGGTTTGCTCTGCGTTCCACCCTGACCAAAACAGAGGGCAAATGCAAGCTGATTGGTAACGTAAAGGGAAAAAAGAATTGGGGATATAAGTTAAGCGAACGTGCAAGGATGGGTGAGCCAAATTATGAGTTCCACAAAATCACTGCATACGACGGTGTGAACTCTGGCATCCTGAAATTAGAGGAAGTTGAGCAGGCCAAAAGGGATTTGCCACAGCATATATTTTCGGAGTTGTATCTTGCCGAGCCAACAGAAGACGGCAGCAACCCATTTGGA
>DHLV01000215.1:3565-3968 GCA_002405445.1 Flammeovirgaceae bacterium UBA4659
CTTTCAAATGGATTGGGCGCAGACAGAGCAGCGTATTATTCGCACCATTGGTACGACCCCTGCCGCATTGGATAGCACCGGAGTAGGTGACCCAATTGTTGAGAAAATACAGCGCATTTGTCCACGTGCAATAGGCGTGAAATTCACATCAGTCAGCAAACAACAAATGATGGAACAACTGACCGCAGACGTTCACGCTGGCACGATTAAATTTCCAGAGGGTGTTATTGCGGATGAAATGCGTAACTTTGAATTTGAACACACGCAAACGGGTATGAGATATTCAGCACCATCAGGGCTACACGATGATGCTGTATGTGCGTTGGCACTTGACCGGCATTGCAGCATAAAAACCAAAAAAGGAGTATTTGTAATAGTATGATATTGCCAAAGAACTGGCAGG
>DHLV01000100.1:0-8456 GCA_002405445.1 Flammeovirgaceae bacterium UBA4659
AGCGCCCGGGTTCGTTGGAACCGCTGCACCATCAACCCTGCCAGTAAAATGAGCATGAGCAGCGGGTTAACAATCAGTCGGTGGAAAAAAGACAGCAATGGGGTAGATATCTCGGAGGTCCCCTCGCATCGCAGTTTCAAAAATAGGTAAAGCGGCAGCAGTATGATCAACTCCAGCAAAAAAATAGCTGACGCCAACTTTACTTCGCCCGCACGATTGAAGACAGCAACAAACAGTGCCACGCAAATCAGATCGTTGGCAACCAACCTTAACCCCCGGCTTAAAATAAAGGGCCCATTGCTATCCGCTGGAAATGCGCCTTGCAGCCACCCCAGCAGTTGGCGTTGGCAAACAAAAACGAGCAGAAAACCCAAAAGGCAAAACCCTACTAACGCGGGCCTCAGCCAGCGAGGTTTATTGGGTACGAGCGGTAGATCTTCCATCAAATTTCCACGCCCAAGCTATCCAAAGTAACACAACAAAAAAATAGATGAAGGCCGTAAACAGGTATTTGTGGAAGTAATAAAAATAGGAAGAGCGTGTGTAGGCTTGGTTGAACAACAACCACAGGCGGGCAAGGTTAGCAAGGTGGATGGCAACAAAACCCAGAACAAGAAAAACGGCCAAGCGCCCGGGCTGCCCACCATAGGCAACCAAAAAAGCTGCGAAAACGATCAACACGTTAATGCCATTGCACCCTTCAAATACGTTGATCACCGTTTTGCCAGTGCTGGCCTCCACCAATGAAACGCGGGCTTTGGTAGAGTACGCTGCCTCCACCCCCATGTGAGTGTTGGAGATAAGCCATGCGACTTGCTCAGATACCAGTTTGGTGATGCCATCTGCCATGGGAGATTGCTGGCGGATGTAAATGCCATACACCAGGTTACCCACCACGTAAATGGCAAGAAACTTGGCCAGAAACCAAAGTGCGGGTTTGAAGTCAGTCCACATACTCCTTCGCGGGAACGCCCATTAGCTTTTTGCCTGCCGCGCAGCTTTTAGTGACCACAGCCCCAGCGCCCACCACGGTGTCGGCACCCATCTCAAGGTTTTGCAGAATGCGTGCGCCCGCACCAACATAACACCGCTCGCCTAACGTCACGTGCCCCGAAACGCTGCATTGAGGCATCAATGAACAGTAATTCGATAACTGCGTGTCATGGCCGATCGTGCAGGCCAGATTAATGATGCAAAAATCATGGATGTGCACGTTGGTGGTGATGATCACGCCCGCTGCAATGATGTTTCCGCGGCCCACTGAATTTTGCGGGCCGTCTAACACGACCTGGGGGTGGATGACATTCGGGAATTCGAAGTGCCGATCTATTTGTTTGGCAATCCCCTGGCGGATCTGAGGGTTGGCGATAGCGATCACCAATCCGGTGCCACCGGGTAGTTGATGAACATCAGATACCTTGCCCAAAATGGGTAAGTTCTCAGGAGCACCGTTCTTTTCTTTGTCATCAAAAAAACCAACGAAATCAAACTGCGGCAACTGCGCAAGCAGCCAAGCGGTCTCTCGCCCAAATCCTCCGGCACCGATGATTGCGACTTTTTTCACTGTCCTGTAAATTCTTTTTCTGCCAGCGATCGATCTTCTTTCAAAGATAGCAACAGGATGATCGTTTTGATGATAATTTTAAGATCAGTGGTGAAGGAGATGTTTTGAATGTACCAGCGGTCGAGTTCAAATTTTTCTTCCCACGAAATCGCGTGTCGGCCGTTCACCTGCGCCCAGCCTGTGATGCCGGGTTTTACCGTGTGACGAAGGTGCTGATTGGCATCCATCAACCTGCCATACTCTACCGGCAGCGGTCGCGGGCCGATGATCGACATCTCCCCTCTCAGCACATTCCATAACTGAGGCAGTTCATCGAAGTTGGTAAGGCGGAGGAAATCACCCCACCCCGACCTGCGCATCGATACAGGCCGTGCCTGATCGGTGTGGAGCGTTCTGAATTTGATCATCCGGAAGGGAGCCTGGTTCCGCCCCATGCGCTGAGCATAAAAAAAAACAGGGTAGTTACCCGAGGCTAAAAAAACGAGGCAAATGATCAGAAGAAGCCAGCCGCTGCATGCGAGGAGTACCAAAGCACCCAGCCGGTCGAGGGCAGGCTTCACTATAGCCGAATAGCCACCTCTCTTCATGCAAACAATGCGGCCAGCGTTTGAAAGATGATCTTGAGATCAACCCAAAACGACCGGTGATCGAGATACTTCAGGTTGAGCGCCAGTTTAGCCGGCATGATTTCTTCCCGATAAAACCGGATGGGATCCGTTTGCCCTTCGAGCAATGCGTTTTCGTTGCGGTACCGGATGGAGGCCCAATCGGTGAGGCCCGGCCGAATCGACAGGACTCTTTGCTGCTCAGGTGTGTACAAGTCAACGAACGTTTTGACCTCCGGTCGCGGCCCTACCAGACTCATGTCGCCCCGCAGCACATTGATCAACTGGGGCAACTCATCGAGTTTGTATTTGCGAAGCCAGTAGCCGGCACGTGTGATGCGCGGGTCGCGGGTGCCGATGGTGATCGCTGCCTGCCGATCAGCAAAAACGTGCATGGTTCGAAACTTCCACAAACGAAACATTGAAAATCCCCGTCCGACACGTTCCTGCCGGAAAAAAACCGGGCCGGGCGAATCCCATTTGATGATCAGTGCCATCACGACAAAGAAAGGCGAAAGCAGAACCAGCCCAATGCCTGCGACTAAAACATCCAAAAACCTTTTCATCTCACAGTAACTGACGCTACATCATTATATGCATCGACCACGGATGTAACAACCAAGTGAACCTGCTCAGCTGTAAGACCCGGGTAGATGGGGAGGGAAATCTCCCGCGCATAGCTGTCGTAGGCCACCGGGTAGTCCTCCATCCGGTAGCCTCGAGTACGAAAAACTGTGAGTAACGGGAGAGGCTGGAAATGGACATTTACGGAAACCCCCGCCTGTGTGATCTTCACGATCATCTCATCGCGCTGGCCCTCGCTGATACCACGGACCCTGAGTGCAAACAAGTGAGCCGATGAAGCCCGATGCGGAGTATCCCCCGGGGGTAACTCAGCCCAAACATGAGCGCGAAAAAAATCTACATACTGATCAAAGATTTTCTTCCGCTCGGGTAGCAAGTGATTCGGATATTTTCGCAACTGGGCTAAACCTATAGCCGCACAAATGTCGGGCATGTTCATTTTAAAACCCGGATAAATGATATCGTACTTCCAGCCCGCACCGTTCGTTTTGGCCAAGGCATCTTTGGTTTGACCGTTGAGAGACCAGAGTTTGAGTTGCTTATAGACCTCGAGGCTATCAAACGGTGCCGGCAGGTTGATACACATCGCTCCTCCTTCGGCAGTTGTCACGTTTTTGACGGCATGAAATGAAAACACGGAAAAATCGCCCCATACGCCAATCGGTTTGTTCGCATACCGGGCACCGAGCGAGTGCGCAGCATCACTTAACACCATCACCCGCCCAAGCCTTCTCTGATTTTCGGTGGTGGGTGTAAACTTCGATTTGACTTCGGGCGCATTGACCAAATCAAAAAGAGCGTGATAGGCACACGGCCACCCCGCAATATCGACCGGAATAATGACTTTGGTTCGGGAAGTGATCTTCTCGCGAATCTTGCCAACATCGAGGTTAAAATCATCCCCGCTATCCACCAATACAGGAACAGCTCCGAGGTGCATCACCACCAGGGCGGTGGCCGCATACGTATAAGCCGGGATGATGACCTCATCGCCCCTCGTTACACCATACCAATGCAGCAGTAACATCAAACCGGAGGTAGCGGAGTTGCAGCACGCCACGTGCGTTAGCCCGGTTTGCTCGGCCACGAGTTTCTCCAGGGCCAGCACTTTCGGGCCGGACGTAATCCACCCAGACTCCAGCGTGTCCATCACTTCGCGCTTGATGTCGTCATCGATGTAGGGTGGCGAGAAGGGGATTTTCAAACGGATCTCTTCATTAGTGCCTGATCAAAACTGATCAAGTCAAATTGTCCAAATACTCTTTTTGGTGATGCACAATGCTGCTTTTTACATCACTCCAGCTTGCCGGAATAAGCTGAACCGGGTCCACATCAGCTTCCGCATCCTCAAAATACACAAGGCTTTTGATTACCATAAAGGCTGAGCCATCCATGTATTTTTGGTTATAGAAACTGAGAAGTTCCCTCAACGTAAATCTCTTCAGCAAAAAGTATAAATCAAAAAAATCCTTCTTTGCGCCCCGCCCGGTAATCGCAGCAAGTTTCATCGCGCCAATATCCCGATCAGACGCCAACCGTATCTGGTCTATGCTCAAAAGTGGACCGATCCACGGATAAGGGTAATTGACGATATCTACTTTGATTCCATCAATCAAATACGACTTGATATGTTGAAGATTCTGTAGAATCTTTACCTCACCTATCGAACCTAAATGAGAGGACAGCATGATCGTGTCCATCGTAAACTCACCAAACAAATCAAGATCAATAGATTTACGATGACCGTATTGCAAGGCAAGTGAAGTACCTCCTGCCAAACGTAGCTGCTCGAAACCGGCCAGGCGGAGCAGCTTTTTCAGGAGTTCCAGTGTCGTGGAATCGATTGCCTGATAGTGTAGCATCTGAACTTTTCTTTGGCCACTCCCGCATAGGTTGCCACAAACGATAAAGCGCGATCATCCAGGCTTCTGAGTGAAGTAGAAATTCGAACCAGTTCTGCTTTTCCGTAATACCTTTTAATAATCAACCAATCGTCCAATAATCCATACTCCAACACGCGTTGAATGATGAATTTCGCTTGCTTGTCCATGTCAACCTCCGAGCGATCAACGTCCCAAAACAAATGAGCGGACAACCCCTGTAAGGCCTTTAAGGCTTCTGCGTTGTACATCATGGCCATTCAAAGTAACGAAAAAGAGAACAAATTTTGATGTGTTGCATTTGTTCCATTTCATCCTTACCGATGTAGGGCGGGGAAAAGGGGATTTTCATGTACTTAGATAAGTCGTTTCTCCATTTGTGTGGAGTTGTTTTCTACTTTGGCAACAGTCCAACCATTTCGCAAATAGGACTGGATCGCTTTTTGGTTATCGGATTTCACTGACAAAACCATTTTTCTTACACCATATTGCTGCGTCCGTCTTTCAAATTCCCGCAGTAGACCAGAGCCATATCCCATACCCTGCGACAACGGATGAACGCCAATAACTACCAAACCCGTATACGGCTCTTTCGGAGGAGTAACAAATCGTATCTCGGCCTTTGTGAATTTTTTTCGAATCTTCACAGCCATATTGCGGAACAACAAGGCATATCGGGTAAGAAAGTCTTTATGTAGCAAAAGCCAGGGCCGAAGGATCAAAGCTTTGACCGCGTCATTAAAGGTATGCTGTATCATACTGCTGGCTGAACCAAAGCCCAACGTGCCATCTACAATCATACCCCCGACATAGCCAATCACTTTTTGCTCTTCCTCAACAAAAAAAAGAAATGCTTTATCTGTAGATAGGTACCAACTGAATACTCTTGACAGGTAATTGGTGCCCATTTTTGAAGTAAGCGAATCCGGGAAAACACACCTATGACAACGGGCTATCCGAATGAGATCAATATGTTGAGCATCGTGAAATTGCATCATATAAGCTTACCCAACCCTACTAAAAATCCAAAGCCATAGCTCACGTGCAAAACCGGAAATACAAAGAAACTCCGCAGCATAGCCGTGCGTGATTGCGTTCGGTCGCAAAAATAAAGCGCAAGAACAAAATAAAGGAGCAGCGGCAAAAGTGCGACCCATCCGGCCACTATAAAAAGCGGAAGAATCCCTATTAGATAAATCACAAAAAAGGCGGGCACCAGGTGTCGCAAGCGAACTCCTGAGTTCACCTTTTTTAATACCAACGGTTTAAACAAGCCGTATTGGTAGTATTGCCTAAATAACCCTGCTATTGTCTCCCGCACAAAATAATTACATTGCATTTCAGGCACCATGAGTATTTTCAACCCAGCCGCATTCATACGGTAATGAAATTCATCATCCTGGTTTCGAATCAGTTGTTCGTCAAATAATCCGATTTTCTCAAATACTTCCCTGCGGTAAAAAGCAAACGCCACACTATCTACATACTGCCTCGCGGAAGAGGTTCTAAATTCGGTTCCACCAACCCCAAATTTTGTACTCATACCATACGCGATTGCTTTACCTGTAGCCGTTTTGGCCGTGTGAATAAGCGGCCCCCCAACCGCATCGCACTTACTACTCTCCAGGTTGGCGAGCGCATTTCTAAAAAACATCTCGCTGTACTCGGTATGGGCGCCCAGCAATGCCAGGTATTTCCCTTTCGACTTCCTGAAGCACTTGTTAAATGCAAAACTTACGTATTTGTCATGATTTTCAACCAAGAAGATGTTATGATGAATACCCGACCGGTCACCAACAATGTCCCGTGTTCGATCAACTGAACCACCATCTGCAATAAACAACTCGGAAGGCTGAGGGCAATACGCTAAAAAATCTTCAATAACTTTCCCAATATGTCTTTCTTCGTTCAGGACCGGACAAACAATACTGAAAATCGTATTCATTAAAGTAATGATTTTACAATTTGGGGCTTACCCGAAGCCGTTGGTTTGATCTCCGCAACTTCCTTAAAGCGGATATCGATTTCCTCCTCCAGTTTATCAAAAATTGTTGATCTTATCTTGTCTAAAACATCAGGTTGAAAATTCTCTTCCGCAATGTATTCCACGCAAATGGAATCCAGACTTTCCTGAATCACCTGAAACTGTCTGATCTGATTGAAATGTTCGAATATGCCCGTAAAAAAGTGTACGATTAAGAATTTCCCCGAGCGCGTTCGCACAATGTCGGTGTCCCGACCAACTATTTGCTTTAACAAGGGTAACTTCCTGCCACATGCGCATACCACATCCCGTTTCTCTTTTATCGCAATATCGCCCAAGTAGTATCTAATCAACGGCATGGAGTAACCATCCAATCGCGTAACCACAACATAGCCGGGCATCCCCTCCTCTACCTCATGGCCTGCCTTATCAAGGAGTTCAAGATACACATGAGGCGACAGAACATGATAACGTCCGTGTTCGCATTGACCAGCAATTACAAATCCTTCCGTGCTTCCATACGTATCCGTAACCGCTGCGCCAAACACCTCTTGGATTTGTTTGCGGTAATGAGGAAACATTTTATCGCCCCACGATATCACCGACTTGAACTTCATTTTCAAACCCAGATCACGGGCGTGCAGGGAATAACCATACAGGCCGGAGGCATAGCCTCCCAACACGTACTGAGTAAAATCTTTGTCTGCTAACGACTTTTCAACTTCGGCCCGGCTTATATTAAAAGCCTGCTGATAATCGGTTCGCAAAAGAATGTCTTTTATTTTTTTAACCAACGGGCGCTTGGTTGTCATGCCCAACTGTAAAAATTTATCACCAAGTTTAAATCCACCCCACTCCCACAAAAGCGTTTGCCAAGCCTGCGTCTTTGACGACTCCTTTGCAGACATATACACCGTAACCTGAACTCCGGATGAGCCGCTACTGGACTCTACCACGAGTTTCTCTCCGGTTTCAAACTTCATTGCTTCGACATTTTCCTTAATTGTCCGTTTGTCAATCACCGGAAAATTCCTCAACCAGTCCGCAGGAGTATCTGCCTGCGATACATTCAAACTTTTATAAAATGGAACTTTTGTAGAGGCGTGGGTCAGGAGTTTGCGAAGGGCATCTGCCTCATAGGCTAATAATTCGTGCTGCTGTAAGTATTGGATTTTGCGAGCTAATTTCAACTGCGCCATAAACTGTGTGCGCAGCAAAATATCACCTACCGGCAATACTACATTCTCAACAAAAAAGTTATAAACATCCCGGAGTTTCATAAAACCAAAAAGCCCAGCCGTACCTCGGTATTAAATTTTAATACAGTCATGTACTCTGGGTATGTGCGGCTGATGAACGATGTGGCAAACTTCTTGATGACATCGAGATCAAATTTCTCCACTGACTGCTAACTACAGCCCAGTCAAATCCTTCTACCTTTAATCGCGCATTATCCGAGATTCGACTCGCCAACTCCGGCTCTAGAATCAACCGTTCAATTGCCGCTACAAAGCCAGCTGCATCCCCCCTATTCGTCAGCATCCCGTCAATCATATCATTAATCAGGTATGGCAGCCCACCGGCATTGGTGGAAACCACTGGTAATCCCAGGGCCATGGCTTCAACAACACTTACGGGCATGTTATCGAAATTGGTAGTATTAATAAATATGTCAAAATCTTTTGATTTACGCTTCCAATCATTCTTTGACAGATAACCCGGAATTTCGAGTTGATGACTTACTCCTTGCGCAGCCGCCTTATTTTTTACCTCGTCCATGCTTCCATCCTTATCTGTGCCGATCATGCATAACGTTGCATTCGAAAAACGTTGGGTAA
>DHLV01000100.1:8567-27301 GCA_002405445.1 Flammeovirgaceae bacterium UBA4659
AGTTGCATTCGAAAATCGTTGGGCAAGAAGTTTCAATACGTCTATCGCCAAAGCCGGATTGTATATTTGATGAAAAGCGCGTACCCATAACAGCTTAGGCTGCAGCCTGCCTCTCTTACGAAATGGATAATGCCCGAGTTCAATAAAATTCGGGATAAAGATGACCTTAAATCCTGCTTTGCTGAAGTGATCCTGTAGGTAAAGTGAAGGTGAAACATTGGTTTTCGAATTACCAAAAACAAATTTAGATACACGCGGCCACGACTTTAAGCGGGTAGGCAGATCACCGCCATGTAAAACAGGTACATATGGAATTTTATACCATCGCGCTAATGCACTTATCAATACCACATACCAAAATGCTGTCGAACTGTAGCAATCGATCAACACCAGTTGGCACCGATTTCTATCGCGGTAAAAGCCAAAGATCATATCGAATAACCTGGCCAGCTTACTCTCTTTACTCGAATAAGACGCGATATCCAGATGCTTGTGCAATTTGGGAACAATTTCCTCGATGAAAGAGGGTGATTTTCCATGCACAGATAGCATATTGCCGAAATACAAAACCATTTAAACTTGTGTCATATTGACAAACCTTATCCAGCTGTCATAAAAGGTGTACGTTGTTCGACATACCTTTTTACCTCAGCATTTTTTTTGCAAACCGGTTTTTGAGTAGGACGACTGGCAATCGCAATCATCAAAATCAGTGACTGAAGAGCGAGTTTAAGTCCATTGTGAAAGGTTGAAGCTAGAATCACCAAAAGCAACACCATGGCGATTTGCCGATAAAAGCCTTCTCGCTTATTGACTTGAATAAGTGAACTAATGTAAAAAAGTAGCCAAAGCACACCACCTATAAACCCATGTTCTGCAAATGACCGAATAATCTCGTTATGTGCACCCGACATCATTCCTAAGTATTTTTTCTTTTTCACTTCAAAATAATAATTCGCTGTTCCGATGCCAGTGGCTGGATTTTCGAGAAACATGTCCCAGCCATAGATCACCAACAAGTCTCTGCTGGAACTGCCGTCTTGCGTATACCGGTCAATAATTTTTCCCTCGGTAACATCCGCAACAAAACCAACACCCCAAAACGCAAGAATACTCAACGGGATTACCAGAAAAACAAATCTTCTTTTCTTCTGGAAAAAAAAACCAACACCGATCATCAATCCCAACATGTAGAGACCACCCCTGGAAAAAGTTAAAACCATAACGATCACAATAACCAAAGAGAGGAATAAATAGATCATTTTGGACAAACCCTTTGATGTAAACCACCCATACAATCCGGCAAAAGCACCAATGGCTAAATAAAAGCTGATCTGAACCGGCCCCATCCCCCCACTCGTCTCAAAATTGGAGGCGCTTGTCCATTGAATGTTACCGCGGAGATACACCACGCTAATGATGGAAGATAAAATCAATGCCGAAATAAAAATAACTTCCAGATAGTTTTCCGTCTCCGCCTGACTCACGTAAAATTTGCTTCCCAGATATAAAAAAGACAACATGGCCGCGGTTTGCGTAAGGATACCCGTGGTGTACCGTAACTCAATGCCCCGCACCGAACTCAGCATTTCTACCAGAAAAAAAAGGCCGAAATAAATCAAACCGGCATACCGGTACTTGGATTTTTGATCCTTGAATACCAGCGTGTAAAGAGCAACGCCAATTATGAAGTACTGAAGCGTGAGGTAAGGTGCTGGAAGCAAATATGTTCTAGCATACGGCTCGAGGAATGCAGCCAAAATAAGAAATGCTATAAAAGTCGATTGTTTATTATTGATATAACTGATAAGGGCAAACAACAGAATACCCGCGTACCCCGCCAGAACCAAAGTATCAGGCACAACTTTTAATCCAATGGCAAAGCCAAGACTAATCGCTGCCAGATAGTATATCATTTTTAAACGAATCACTATCCTTTTCTATCCATAGCCCGATCAAACAGCTGACGACCCCATGATTCTAATGAATTTTCTCTCGCGTACGCCCGACCGTTTTTAATGGCCTCAGCCATTAAACCCGCGTCAACAATGAACGAGTAGAGATGCGCAACCAACTCATCCTGATTACCGAACACCCTTCCGCGTTGATTGCCCCCAACGATACTTCGAGCTAAATTAACATCCCGTAGCACGGGAACAACACCATGAAAAAAACCCTCAATCGGCACCTTACCATATCCCTCATGAATCGGAGCCTGAACTACAAAGTCAGCTTTTCGATAGTAGTCCCTCAGTTTTGACTGCTGTACGTGACCTAAAAAAACCACATTCTCACGCAGTCCATTCTCATGAACGAAGTTTCGGTATGTATCCAATCGCTCACCATCGCCTGCCACCCACAACATAAACGTTACACGCAAGAGCTTAAGTTTAGTCATCGCCTGCAGTATAAACATCTGATTCTTGTTATCGGTGAGCGATCCGACTGTGATTAAATTGATACATCGTTCAATCGGCTTTTGTTCAGCCAACAGCTTCAACCGCCTTTCAACCTGCGCTGTTTCCTGATGCCAATCGTCAAGACTATATGAAGGACTAATGGTATCATGAATATTCGCCCTGTCGGTGGATAAACGGCCATACACAAATACCGGTCCCTCAAAATACTTCGACAGATATTTTCGCTGAAGTTTATACGTAAAAGGCTCTGTCCTGTATCCACTCCAGGTACCAGTAAACGTGGAAAACCTGGGCTTCTTGAAAAACCAACTGACTACAAATCCGGGAATGCTTATGTTATTGGGAGCTCTCAGGTACAGCACATCAGCCTTCCGACAAACCTGAATCAATTGATATATCCATACCGGAAGAATAACCGCAATTTTCAACTTGCTAAACAGGGTATTGCCACCCCCCAGTGGAATCGGCAAAAATTCAACATTCCCATTCTCATAAACAGAAATAGGACTTTGGTTGTGATGTTCATTTATAACGGGGGCGCAAACGTAAACGCGATCAAAATACGTAGACAGATGATCCATTTGCCTGACAAAAACATGAACGTGACTACCCACAGGAGAACGTCCATGGCGGATGTGGATGCAGTCAGAGATAATGCCTAAGGTCATTCAATACCGAGCGAGCATCTTAGTTCCTGAGTGAAACCCCAAGATGATCAATACGTTTCACGTATTCGTGTTCAAGATGGCTATGTACTTTTTTATCACTTTCTCCCAAATAAAATGAGTAGCATGTTCCTTCGCCTGCATCTTGTATCGGGAGTAGTCGGTTAGAATTTCCTGTATCGCAAGTATCAGCTCAGTCGGCTTGCCGGGGTCAATGAGTCGGCCGGAGTAACCGGAACGAATAGCATCCCGTAACCCGCTGTTTTCCGATCCGATGGCCGGCAACCCCAAATAATTTGCTTCCAGCACAGCGATTCCAAATCCTTCGAAATCACCGGACGGGTCGTGGTTACTGAGCATCAAAAAGATGTCAGCCACTTCCAAATGGGCTTTCAGTAAACGATCATCCAATGCCCCATGAAATGTTACGCGACTCTCAACACCAAGTTCTCTTGCCAAGATCATCAATTGAGGCTTTTCTTTGTCAAGACCGACAACATGATAGTGAACATCAGGAAAAGTCTCCTGTAGCGCGGGTAGCGCCTGAATAACATTAATTTGTCCTTTGCGATAGGTGACGCTTCCAACCGTTATCAAACTAGGGTTACCCTTCTTTTGTACCGCCTTGTTTACCTCATCACCCGCAAACTTTTCAGGATCAAACCCATTGTTAATCACCATGAGCCTGTCTCTTTTTACCCTTTTAATCTTCTCAGCTGTAAACGAAGATACTGGAACAACGACCTGAAACCCCTGCATGGCGCAGGAAACTAAAAGTTTGACAAAATATGATCGCGGATTAATATCAATCCCATGGGCCACCAATACGAACCTGACGTCCTTCCCTCCTCGCAACAAAGCATACATTCCGCAAATGACCAGCATGGCTAAGCCAGACGCGATCACAGTTCCCCCGGCACTCTTCTTGATGTGTTGATGAATCATTTTCAGGATTAAACCGGTTCTTTTAAGAATCGAATCAGCAGGAATCCGGTGTATTGAAAATGGAAGATTTTCATCATGCTTTGAATCTTGCTCCGAATCCCGCGTTCTGGTGACCACACCGACTCTATAGCTAGCCTTGTGCAGCCCCATAGCCAGGCAATAGGCATGATTACCTATACCTCCCGGTCCCGGGGGAAATTCAGTAGAAGCAATCAACACATGGTTACGCATGCCCTGAGTGCCATTCAGCAAGCCGTAGCCATTGAGCGACCAAAAACGCGATGCGAGGTCTGACCACCGCGAACATCTTCAATTGACTTTTCCTCCGGTTCAACGACTCAAGAGCTGCAGAAGGTGTTTCGTCCGGGTATCTCACTTCCCACATTGGCAGGCACGAAGTCCGAAAAATTTCATGCCGTGGGGAGCATCGCTCCCTCCGCTACTCCAACCAGATATTTTGGATACTCCCAATCTTTCGGCTGAATCAGAATATGCGTACGCCCTCTGTGGGCCAGCACCGCACCACTGGTAATTTCGGCACCCGTAACTAAAAAGTGAGCCTTATATCCATTCTTGCCGGCCCATTGCAAAACATTATCCATATTTTTCTCCATCGAGCACTCCTCCGTTTTATGCATCTCAATGATAAACCGGGTTTTGTGATGAGCCGCCAAACGATTCGCCCCATCTAATACCCTAGACTCAGCTCCCTCAACATCAATTTTAACAAGATCAGGTATAAGATTGTAATAGTCGGTCAAATAATCCACGGTAACGGTGTTTACGTAATAAAAGCTGTTCACCAGCCTTGCCGTTTCAGCATGGCTGGCAAACATACTCCCGGCTGCCCCCACACCGACCGTATAAAATTTAACCTGCTCACCATTGGCCGCCCCGACAAAAGCTGAAAAGAAACTACAATTCGCGGCCAGATTATTCAGTATCAGATTCCGACTGGCATACACCAAAGCCTCCGGATTCGGATCGACCAAAACAATCCGGTTCATCGAACCGATGACATTGGCCATTAAAGAAGTGCGACCGATGTTTGCCCCTATATCAAACAAACAAGTAGAGTTTTTTGCCAAATAATAAAACCACGCATCATCATAATCCTCCTTTTTAATTGTTCCGTCTATCACGCGTAATGACTTTCCCAGAAGGTTTCGATTAACAATTCTTGCCGAACCTGACCAATATTTTGATTTGAGGCCGGAGATTACTTTCCTTAGTTTCATATCCTTAATTTAAACGTTTATTTAAGTTGATCAATCTTAGGCCCGGCATGTATCATCTCAGACGCCATGCTCCACGATCTAAACACCTGATACAGCAGGAGCGGTGAAATAAAAACTGCCAAGAAACTGGCCAGCAATAACACCACAGGCTTGCGTTTGTACTTTAGATGGAATATCGAAGCCGGAACACCGATGAATAGACTTGAGATCGCTGCCCGTGCACCGAAGTAGCGCCTGGCCAGATACAGGACACTGGGTATCGGACGCGGACCAAACCAATTGGTGGGTCTGAACCCATCCCAACTCCCCATTTGCCGCAAGCCCCCCGATTCTACTTTTAAATGAACCCTTTTGGCATATGGATTTGAAATACCAACACAACCCGATAAGTATGCACGAAGGCCAAATTCCCCATCGCCCATCCGTTGCTTTTCAAATTGACGATCGAACAATCCAACTCTTCTAAAAACCTCTTTCCGGATCATCACATTCCCGGTGTCAAATTGATCGGCCCAACGAAGAAAAGAATAGCTGGCGGGTACTCTGGCACCTACTACGGAAAGTGAAACACCGGCAGAAAAATCAGCTTTAAAAAAATCAAGACACTTAAGATGCTCGGATATCCAATTCGATTCCACGCGCGAATCGTCATCAAAAAGCAATATAAACTCACCTTTCGCCATCTGAATGGCAGAATTCCTTGCCTTCCATAACGCCTTTTCTTTCTGGCAGACAACATTTAAATCGAGCTTCCAGCCATCGTAAAAGCTTTTTTGGAAAGGCTCTGTCTGGTCTACCACGATGACCTCCACATTCTTGTAATCCTGCTTTTCCAAATCTTTTAGCACATCCTTCAGATAGGTGTACCGGCTCAAGGTCGGGATTACCACACTGACAATTGGATTGCTTTTGACCAAATCAGCGGCATAGCGGACATAGTGATTCCAGTCATTTACGGACTCATAAAGGTTAACGCGTTTCACGTTCCACACCTTAACCGCAGCCGCAATCTCCTGAAACGGATTTTTGAAAGTAATCAATCTCACCACCAAGACATATACCAACCAAAAGGAATTATAGTACTTCTTGATAAATCGATACTCATCTTGTACATCTGGCTTTTGGTTAAACATCAACTGTTTATCTGGATCAAATACCACTACCCCTTTTTGACATGCCTGGTAGGCGGCATCGCGTAGGGACGCTTCTTTTGTTTTATACTGATCATCAAACTTAATCAATGCCTTGTCGGCCTCGTCAAGCTTGCGATAATCCACCCAATACGGAATTTTGCCCTGTGGCCAAAGATTAAAATACCAAATCGGCTGAACATATTGTAAAAACGAAAAAATGAACTTGGTCTCAGGCGGGGCCATCTCAAAAACAAAATTGACTGTGAAAGCGGATGGGATTAGGGATTTACTTTACGGACTTAAAAATGAGCTCCCGAATGTTCAAATTGTTATGAAGTCGGTACTTCTTCGAAAGTGACGGCTCGACTCGCTGTTCCATGTCCAGCACTTCGACTTGAAAGCCCGCTCGTTCCAAACGCTGCACCACATCCAACCCATAGATTCTAACATGATCAAATTGCCCAAAATGAATGACACGATCCCGGGGATCTGTGATGGACCGGTTTTCGTAAGTCGGGTGTGCTTCTGACGGCCACAGCGGTACCTGAATCAAAGCTATACCCGGCTTTTTTAAAACCCTGAAAATCTCCCGCATTGCCAAGTTATCATCGTCTACATGTTCCAAGACATGCGAGCAGATGATCACGTCAAAAAAATCATCTTCACAATCAATGCTTTGAAGATCGAAATGATAATGGCTTACTCTATTCTTATCATAGTTGCTTGTTAAATACTCCAGCTCTGTTCGGCTTGACAGCGGTCCCGAAATACAGCCTTCCGGAGCAAAGTGAAGAATTTTCAACTTATGCCTGGCCGCCTTAATTATTCCGTCCAATACGATCCACAAAGCTCTGTGTCTCTCCAACGAACCACAACTCGGACACTTTGAATTCGATCTTCGTTCGTACAAGCCCGCATCCAAAAACATCTTCGCCTCGAATCCACAAATAGGACATTGATACAGATCCCCATGATACTTTACCTGGTGGTACGCTCTCTTAATTTTTTGCCTGATGCTCATTATACAGCTTTTTGTATTGTTCCTGGAATATCTCAGTTTGCTTTTTTAATGAGAAGCCATTTACCACGACTTCCCTTGCCTGCTTTCCCAGTCTTTTTGCCACTTCCCTATTCTTAATCAAGTCAATCAAACGATCGGCTATTTCACCGGGCTCCATTTCATTAATCAACATTCCATTTTCTCCATCCGCAATAACTTCGCCCATGCCACCTACTTTGGTGGAAACAACGGGGATTTCCATGGCCATGGCTTCGAGTGCTGCATTACTAATGCCTTCGCTCAAACTGGGTAACAAAAAAACATCTGCCCTTTCAAGCGCCCTTTTCACCTCTGCTCGGGTCAAGTTCCCCCTGAAAGCCACCCTACCGGAAACACCCAATTTCTCAACCAAGAAAGTCAGTTCATCGCTCGACTCCCCTTCTCCAATAATTTCGTAGCGCACGTTGTACCCTTGGTCAACCGTTCTTTTTACACCCAACAAAGCGTAGGTATAGCCCTTGACCCAAGTCAACCTGCCAGTGGATACCACTGTAAATTCGGCATTGGTGACATTCCCATAAGCCGTTGTCCTCGTGAAAAAACCGATATCAATAGAGGGGTAGTTCACAAATGACTTCTCTGGCGGAATTCCAAAATTTGCCATCACGCTCCTCATGTTCTGTGAGACACAGTGTGCAAGGTCAATTCGGGTCATGAGTTTTTCCAACTGCGCAGTTCTTGACTTATCGACAAGTGGCTTCACGAGTTCGGCTGTTCCCCGGCAACTAATCACTTTCTTGCTGTCCAGATAATCAAGCTCATCCAGGTACTGAATGGCCAGACCCGAATATTCGAAATGAATAATATCAAAATTCTTTCCTTCAAAAGGAATCAACTTAAGCGTTCGCTTGATCGAACCCGGCCCAAAACGTCCTTCCCGCTTGAGCACCCGGAAAAAGGCCCTCATCGCCATCGGAATATTGGCCAGTACATACCACCCCAAACGCAAGAAAGACTTTATCTCTCCGGAACTCCAATTGGCACGACTCAGCTTAACTTTCGCGTTCATCATCTGATCCTGAAAAAACACGGTATCATTACTTTTATGATGAACCACTACCGTGACGTCCCAGCCAGCCTTGATCAAATGGATGACTTTGTTAAAAATGAATGTCTCCGAAACCTTTGGAAATGAATTGACGACAATGGCAATTCTCATGGCTTCCTTCAGGACTTACTCACCACAAACGGCACCTGCTTCTCCCGATGAGCGGTGTACCAATTCACTAACGCGTATAAGACCCAGATATTCCAACTCCAGTCAAACTCACTGTTAAAGTGTTGCGTCACCATTCTCTCAACTTCTGATGCCCTGATATGCTGACCGATTTCCGGAGGCAGGTTCAAAACTTTGTCTTTAACGTCTTTACGAAGCTCTTGCCGGATCCATTTGCCCAGGGGTATTGAAAAACCCTTCTTCGCGGTGAATACCAGTTTGTCGCTTGAAACGGCAGCCAATATCTTCTTCAGATTAACTTTCCCAGTGTCGTTGCTGATGCAATCCGTGTAACTTGTTCCCAGGCTGAAATCGATAACCGAATTACTCAACAATGGAACACGCGTTTCCAAACTATAATACATGCTGGCGCGGTCGACCTTGATCAGTATCCGCTGGAGGTGTAAGTCAAACTCCAGTTTCCGCATCATGTTCATGCAGGTTTCCGGATTATGCTGATCGAAGTTCTGGCCGGGTAACGCTTCGTAAAAAAAGGGCAGCCGCGGCTCCCCCCTGAATATCCGGGGCACCCAATGAGCCCCTCCGGAAACAAACAATGTGTGATAATAGAACTCCAGAAACGAACGGTGCCTTACCAGCTTGCCGGAGACCGTCCTCGGGTTTGCCTTAGTTACCTTTTCAAAAAGAATTTTCGCCAGCAGCCGGCTTCGGCTCATAGCAAAAAAGGGAAGCTGCTTCTGCACGGCCACATTTCGCGGGTAGCCCCAAAAAAGTTCATCGCCACCATCGCCCGAAAGGACAACCGTAACCTTCTCTTTTGCGAATTTCGAGAGTAGCAAGGTTGGTATAGAGGAGTAATCGGCAAAGGGCTCGGAGTAGGCCAACGTATTGTGTTCAATGGTCGCCAGCAAATCCTGTTCAGTGATCACTTTCAAAAAATGATCTGTGTTAAACATTCGGGCATACTCACCGGCCGCCTGGCTTTCATCAAACTGGGGGTCGTTGACGCCAATGTTGAACGATTTGATCGGCTGGCATTTGTTCGCCAGGTAGGACACCAACGGAGAATCAATACCACCCGACATGAATGTACCCACCGGCACATCGCTCACCAACTGGCTTTCTACCGACCCCGCCAGGCATGAATAGAGATCACCGGCATTTACAAAATCGGAACGAACGGGGTAATAAATGAAGGAAGCCAATTCAGACACACCTGCGCCCGAAACGGAAATGTAATGACCATGGGGCAGCAGGTACGTGTCGGAAATCATCCCCCGGCCTTCCGCCATGTAGCCCAGTTGCAGATAGTTCCCTAGTACGCCCGCGTCAATTTTCTTGTTCCGAAAAAAGGGATGGTTGATGATGTGATCATATTGCGATGAGTACACCAGACCCTCTGCGGTATGCCCGTAGTAAAGCGGCTTAATGCCGGCTCTATCCCGCGCCAGCGTGAGTTTGTTCCGGTGCGAATCATAAAAGGCAAAGGCAAACATACCATCAACTTTGGTCAATGTTTTTTCCACACCAAAATGGATATTGGCATAAAGCAGAATCTCGGTGTCGGATGTCGTTCTGAAGCGGACACCGAGGCCCGTCAATTCACGCCTTAGAGAGTCCGTGTTATAAATCTCTCCATTAAACGTCAAGACGTAGTTTCCGCAATCCGATACCATAGGTTGATTGGCCTCCGGTGACAAGTCCCGAATGGCCAATCTGCGGAATCCCGATGAGTAGTTTTTGTTATTGGTCCAAATTCCTTCGGCATCCGGGCCCCTTCTCACCATGGTTGAGTTTGCCCAACGAATAAACGGAAGATCCGCTTCCGGCCTTTCACGAAAGGAAAAAACACCTACTATGCCGCACATGATCTCAAAACATTATCCCTTGAGCCCCCGTTTGCCGATTTCCGCTCTGACCTCTCCATCACTACGTGCATTTTTGCAACTGTTACTATGCGGCATCCACATGCCGATGATTAAAAATGGAGATGGCTTCGACATAGGTCTCCCGGTACTTGCCGGTTATAATCTCCCAGGTATAGCTCTCCTTGATTTTAGCTAGCCCTTTGTTACCATGACTAACCCGCGCATCAGGATGGTCGAAATAATACAAAAGCAACTTTGATAACTCGACATGATCCGAAACCGGAAACAAACGCCCATCTTCTCCATCTGTGATGACCGAACGTATAGCGCCAATCGTAGTACCAATAACCGGCAGTTTTGATGCCCACGCTTCCAAAAAAACGATTCCGAAAGATTCCGACCAGGACGCAGAAACAAAAACATCCAATGAGCTGTAAATAACTTCCTTTCTGGCCTCATCGAAATCGACAAGGAAAGCAATCCGCTCGCCCAGTGACTTGTCACATGCAGCCACAAAATGTCTGATTTCATCCAGGTGGCTATTGGTACCCCCGGCCAGAACCAACTTCCAATTAGCCTTTGCTGAAACTTCAAAAGCTTTGATGAGCGTTTTTAAGTCCTTATTGGGTGCAAATCGTCCTACGTAACCAACAACAAAGTCTGACTCACTTAACCCCAACATGGCCCTTGCTTCCTTTTTAAGGGTCTTTCCAAAATCAGAGATATTGACACCACAGCCAATCACATTGATTTTCGCTGACGGTACGCCCAGGCGAACCAGGCAATCTTTTTCAAACTTCGTATTGGCGATATACTTATCTGCGTTCGCAATTCGATTCAAATAATGCGGTGGGATTGAAATATTATCTTCATCATCAAAATGAATGGCACCCATCAACACAAAGGGCTTAGGCTTGCTAAGTTGATGCCTGTAAATCGCGTAATCGATGTAGCTATAAAAAATGGATGATGCACAGACGACATCAGCCTCGAAACCGTCAATAAATTTCTTCATAGAGGCGCTTTCCGGAACCCGCAGGTAACGATCCAGGCCGCCTGACGGCAATCCTAACTTAAAAAGTATCCGCTTGAAAGGTAATAGTACCTTTCTCTGGCTTCTTGCAAATGAAAACCGGTTTATGTGTACACCGTTTACCTCGTCACGTTTCGGGAGTCGTTGATAAAGTTTCGAACCGGGATCGTACAGCGAATCCGTTGTACAAACGGTGACATCATCATGGCAAGAGCCCACCAGATGTTCCGAAATGTTCTTAAACAAAAACTGCGTTCCGCCTTTTGACGGCTCGTAGTTTTGGAGTACGTGCAAAACCCTCATGCCTTCAAAGCTTTTCCCGGCATTTGATCCAACTTCCGGTTTGGGTATCATAGCGCTTCAGAATCATGGCGGGAATACCCCCTACCACGCAGTAATCCGGAACATCCTTATCTACATAGGCATTCGCCCCCACAACTGAATTTCGCCCAATCGTAAGTGATCCGACAATACGTGCACCATTACCAATCCACGCCCCCTCCCTAATTCGAATCGGGCCGCGATTAAACATTCTTTGCTTAATAATAGGCTGATGAATGTCTTCGTAGCCATGAATGGTATCAGAGATCAAAACACCTTCTGTAATCATAGCATCTTTCTCAATGATTAGTCCATTGCTTACGGTAATGTGTGCAAAGCGACCGATAGATACACCATCCTGTATTTCAATCCATGGATCAAATGCATTTTTTACAGGCAAATCGTTAATCATGGCGGCAATCCAGCCATACGGCCGTATCACGACTCCCTTCCCGATGCTGATACGCTCGGGGTTTTTGAATTCAACTTTACGCGAGATGACTGATTCTAACCTTTTGAACCGGTGCCGGTTCAGGAAATGGTGAACTCGGTCAAGCGTCAACTTGTTACGCACGTACTTGAACACAAAACCCAGGTAAGGAATTTTCATGCCTTTTGGGTTATCAGTAGCCTCCTATACAACATGTTCAAAGCTTTACGGGTAGTTCTTTTTAGGCAACGGGCCACTTCCACCACTTTTAATCAACCTTGGACCACTCGTTTCACCAATTCTCTTTTCGTCTACGGTTAATAGGGCATTCCACTTCCACAACGGCTTTAATTCAGAAATGATCTAAAAGATTCTACTAACAACCGGCACGCATTGCCGTCAACATCATTCAGGTACTCCCGTTTTAGCTTACTCCGTTTGTCTCTCAGTTTTCCCGGATCTTCCAACGCCTGATTAACTGCCTGGATAAGCTGTACTTCATCTTCCGGTAACATCACAGCTCCCGAGCGTGTGATGGGCAGGTAATGTTCTGTTTCATACAAACGCCTTATGCTTTTGTGGCTGAGACGCCTGGGTGAAGGACTGAAATACGGGCAGACTACCGGCTTGTCGAAGCATATGCCATCTAACGCCAAAGTGCTGAAATAGCTGATATGTACCGCTGAATGAGCCAGTGTTGAACATAACCCTACGACATCATCAAGCAGGAAGTTTGAATACTTGTTGTTAGTCTTATCATCGGACTGATTCCTTTTCAGCGAACGTTCGATGTACGTGTTTTTTAACTTTGCGGCAAATTCCTGCCAGTCCAGATAACTATCCGTTGGGTGCGGTCTTAACAAAATTACCGGGTTATGGGCAATCGCTCCTGAGCTAATCGCCTCATCTATCATTCGCACCACAGCAAATTCATCCGGAACAAAGTACTTGGCGTTCGCGCCATACAAAATCACCGGCCGATGTGGTGGAAGTCCCTTTTCATAGAGCCACTCTTCCCTGGGTACCAGGTACTTGGGGTCAAAATAAAAATCAAACTGGGGTGGTCCCGTTACATCAACCATCGGGCCAATATGCGCTCCGTAGGTACGTATCAACTGCTCCTTATTCAGCCTATTCCATACGGCATACCGGTTAGCTACAAATGGCAGCGAGCCGCGTGTGGTTGGATTATCAAATGATAACACACCATAAAAAACGGGGATTCCTCTTTTCACGGCCAGTCGACAAAGTAAATCTTCCTGGACAAGGAAAGGCGCTGTGGTAAACAGTGCCTCAATCCGTTCCCGGCCCAATAACTCTTCATAATTCCCCCAGGTCGGCATCTCCCCGGCCAATTCATTTAGTCTACGCTTGTCTGCTTCAAACTGCTTGGCCGAATACAACCGTTGCCTTACCCTATTCTGATAATATCTGACCTTCTTTCTTAGGGTAACGATCAACTGGTATTCATGATCTCGCATTATTACTGCGGTTGGCGTCTTAACAACTTTTTCCAAAAAGTAATCATTGATCCTCTTCCGCAATTGAATCACCTCGGACTGCTCTGGTTGATTCGGTATCGTATATACCCGAAGCCCCATGGCCTCCAATTCAGCAACTAAATCCGGCTGTTCCCATTGCAACACAACGACCGGGTAGCAGTATTCGGCTAACTTTCGAAACAACTCGGTCCGTACAAAATACCGGACCTGGAAATTAAATGAAATCGGGATTAAAACTTTCTTCAAGCGGGTCAAACTCCTGCACTCAAATGTCTAAAAGGTAACTTCTAAAGAAAAAGCATCCTTAATTTACGATTTCACAGGTTATTATGAAAGCACCTCAGTGACACCATTATGGCAATGAGAGCGTTGATTTCATCTTGTTTTTTAATCCAATCCATTTCACCAAGTGGATAGGCCGAACCCGGCACCATGCAAGCAGTAAAAGTAGAAATGACTTTATACTGAACCTAACCCTGATCGATTGAAAAAGTAGCGCTTTACATTCAGCATAATCCGCATAGTATGAACGCTGCGCCCATCCCACTATCTTCAATTTAATATATTCATCCAAATTTTCACTGAAGCCCAAACATTTCCGGTAAATCGTAATCCTGTCTTGAAAAAGTCTTGGCCCGACATTTCTGGAAAGAGATTGCGATAATACCCGATAACGCACTGATACCATGGGGCAGTAGGCCACTTTATAGTGTCTTAGGATTCTCAAATGCATGTCGATGTCTTCTGTTTTTAATCTTTCATCATACTCTCCCACAGTTCTAAAAACTTCCGATCGATAGATGATGGAAGGGGCCGGAAAACGAAACTTTTCGCGCAGAAACGGTTCAAACACATCGCCCTCAAGAGGTTCAAAGCCACTCAACTTAAACCAGGAAGCACTGACCGGCCTCCCAATTTCATCGATAGTAGACACATCTGTATAAACTAAGCCATACTCTTTATCCAAGGTCTCAAAATACAATAATTGCCTCTCCACTCGATCTACCTCCATCTCATCATCAGACCCGATGAATACTAGGTAAAACGCTGCTTGTTCAATCAATAAATTGCACACGTAACATATCCCTCTATTCCTGTCATTAATGGTAAACTGAACTTCAACTCCTCTTTTCTTTATCCATTCTTTGATAACTAATACGGAGTTGTCCGAAGATGCGTCATCGACTATTTTTAACTCAATGGGTGCATACGATTGGTTGTATATTGAATCCAGAGTTGACTCGACAAAGGAAGCGTTGTTATACGATGCAACTGCGACCGTAATCAATTTATTACGAGGATCAAAACTCCTTCCTCTGAAATCACTCATTTTGAAAAGAATCGTTTAATTAGGTCGCATACCTCCTGAACCTGTTGCTGCGACATGCACGGCCAAAGCGGAAGGCTCAAAGAAGTGTTCGCCAATTCTTCTGTAATAGGAAAATCACCAACATGATAGCCAAAATTAGAAAACGCTTGCTGAAGGTGAGGCGGCTTGGGATAATGAATCACCGTCATAACTCCATTTTCAATCAAAAACTTTTGTAAAGAATCTCGGTGCATAGTTCTGATAACGAACAAGTGCCAAACATGGCCGCTTTCAGTATGTGCACTCGGTAAGTTGATATCTGGAACATTAAGACTTTGTAAATAAACCTTTACAATTGCCCTGCGCTTTTCGGTTTCATTATCCAAATGCTTTAGCTTAACAGTCAAAAAAGCAGCCTGAAGTTCATCAAGCCTTGAATTAATGCCTTTAAACTGATGTTGATATTTTACCTTCGAACCATAATTTCGGTATGCGTTCAGTATTCTAGCTAATGCATCATCATTTGTAGTGATAGCACCACCATCACCCAACGCACCCAAATTTTTTCCCGGATAGAAACTAAAACCAGCAGCATCGCTCAGGTTTCCACTACGATTACCTCTATAGTATGCTCCATGCGCCTGTGCACAATCCTCTACCACTTTCAAACTATACTTCTTTGCTAGTGCCTTGATACTGTCCATGTCGCATACCTGCCCGAAAAGGTGCACCGGCATAATGGCTATGGTCCGACTTGTAATACTTTTCTCAATCTTTGATACATCAATCAGGTAATCGCTTCGTCTTGCCTCTACTAAAACCGGTGAGAGGCCAGCTTTAGAAATTGCAAGAATACTGGCTATAAAAGTATTGGCGGGCACAATCACTTCATGTCCAACCTTCATCACACCAAGTTCCTTGTAGGCTTCAAATATCATGAATAAAGCATCAAGACCATTAGCAACACCAATGCAATGCTTTACTCCACAGTATTGCGCAAAAAGTTCTTCAAATTCGATAACCTTTTCACCCAAAACAAACCAACCAGAACGAAGGACCTCTGCAAAAGCCTTTGTCAACTCTTCCTCATACTGAAGGTTAACAGAACGAAGATCTAAGAATGGCATCATTATCTCAACTATCTTTTTGTAGCTGGTCTACTAGAATCAATTACTAGGAGTGAAAATAAACACTGACACATTGATACTGTCTACTTCTTGCCTACAACAAATATCTCAGCGCAATTATCCGGAAAAAATTTTCCGGCATCATAGAAGCCTTGTATCATTTCCTGAGTCCAACTGCTTTCAATTTGTACATTTGCTAACGGTTTCAAAAAATAACCCCCACTTTGCACAACACCAAACCCAGCGGAGACCATTTGCTCTTTTAACATCTCTAAATCATATACCCGGTAATGGCCAAATTGATGATCTCTTTCATTAAGTTCATACTCATTTTTCAATAGGCCCATTTGAACGGCTACTATTCTGTGGATAGACTTGGCATTCGGAACAGCCACGATGAACACTCCATCATCAGCTAGCCAAGAAAGTATTCTTTTCAGTACTAGAGTGGGATTTTCTATGTGCTCCAATACGTGACTCATGATGATTGTGTCGTACTTTACTTTCGCATCGAATTCCTCAAAATAAGAATGAAATTTAGCCACATTATTATAGTTAGGAATTTGTTCCAATAATTCTAAGGATCCCTCAACGAGATGCAAGTTTTCGAACTCATTCACCAAATATTTAGTCATAAAACCCGAAGCGGGACCTAACTCGAGTCCTAACTTTCCTTTAAAAAATGGCTTTATGGTAAGGAACCCATAATGGGCTAGCTGATAATCAAACTTTACATACAGCTTTTTATAGGAACCAGCTGCTTGTTCTACTTTTTGTTTCAATTCGTTCATAAAATTTGTTAAGTAATTTTTAAATCCACTACACTATTGACTATTAAATCTGGCTTATACGTTAGCAAACCCTCCTTTGACATAAATCCTGATAGAACACCAGCCGTCTTAACTCCCAATTTCTTTCCACTTTCAATATCTGCACCAGTATCACCAATAAACCAATCTGTCTTTTCGATCTTAACAACATACTTAATCATTTCATGCTTTTGCTTTACCAGATTCGTAACCATTATCTTATCAAATAACTCAAGCCATCCAAACGAACTTATCTGTGACAAAGCATTTTTTTCACTCTGCCTGGCGGTAACGATATACAAATTACTCTTTTCACTGGCCCTCTTCAAATATTCTGTCACACCCTCAACTGGTCTGTCCAGCGCTAGCCAACTCGGTAATTCTATTGATTTAAGCCACTCACCTTCAAATGCCATTGATTCCTGCTCGGAATACGAAAACATCTTCTGAAGAATATCCCGATGCTTATAATTCTCTTTTTTTAACCTCCAATAAGCATCAAACGACATTTTAGACTCGGAAACAAGGCTTTGAAAAAGTGAGTACATCCTTAACCTAGAATCAACAAGTGTGCCATCGAGATCAAAGAAAATATTCATCAACTTATTATACAGTCAATTTCGCTTTCATTTGCTATAATCTTCAGGAAAATCAACTAAGCATCAGTATTTCCTTTTCAATATCACTCTGGAAAACCAGCCTAGGCTCGGTATCCATTCCTCGCAGCCACAATAATCCATTTGGCAAAGGATTTATCTTTTTATCAAGAAAAGGGAATTGGTTATACAATGCAATGTCTTTAAATATTGCCGGCATATTTAAACCTGCTTTTGTGAAAAACAAAACCGTAGTGAAAAAACGGGAAATGTTGATTTCAGTTGGATTTGGAATTCCATTTTTATCGTACGTCATGTCTACTCCAAAAATGCCATGTGGTTTGTCTGCGACTGCATTTATCGTCTGCATGGCAATCTGATCTACAACAGGATCCGAAAAGGTTTGGCCCACTTTCGTTACACCTGTAACCCCGGATAGTGTACGATTCCCATGTACCCAACCCATTCTAATTCTCGTTTGAGCAACCACGAGTTCTCCTTCAAACCATATGGAAAGCCAGGTAACGGTTTTATCGGTCAGCATTTCCGCAGCACAAAAGTCACCCCATCCTTTGAAATGGGTTATCCAGTTCTTTGCGAAGTCAAAATTATTTGTTGGAAGTGACCCTTTTCCGCCTGCCCCTATTGAAGAAGCCCGAAGCCAAATTTTTCCTTCTTGATTACCCAGTTCTTTAAAGGCCCGAAGCAAGTCATCTTGATTATGTATCGCATAATTTTCAGGCACCTTGATACCTGCTGCTTTTAGTTTTAGGTAAGTTTTGAATTTATGAACGCAACTATCAATAACATCGTGATCCGGCATAAATGTCTTTACTCCGGCTGCATGAATGGCATCGCGAATGAGCGAAGCATGGAAGATTTCGAGATCATTTTGAAAGTGAATTAAGTCGGGTTTCTCGTGTTCGAGAATTTTAAGGAGAGCTTCCCGATAAGTCGGATGATTGGCATACGGGACATAATATTTTCGAGTTGCCTTGGAAAGTGCCAGATCCGTGGGCTCACTGCCGATACCTATGACCACCTCATCTTCACGCAAACCCATTAGTGAATTAATTACGCCCTCTGACGGAGCACCCCCAG
>DHLV01000100.1:27447-43375 GCA_002405445.1 Flammeovirgaceae bacterium UBA4659
CCTGCCCCCGCGATTACTATCTTAGTCATAAATGCCTCATATTTCTAAATTCATCATAATTCCTAATGTAATCAAGTTCATCGTACTCTTCTGAGGCCAAACACAACAAAACGGCATTGTGCGAAAACTCCATGGTTCGCCAGTGAAGTTTGGGGATAAACAAACCAACGCTGGGTTTGTCTAGCAAAAAAAACTGCTTTTCCCCTCTTAAGTTTTCAAGCTCAAATGATATCGAACCACTGACTGCAAAGATGATTTGCTCAAGTTCCCTATGCGCGTGATGTCCGCGAATAACCTCGTGGGGCGCATAGTAGGTCCAATAGACTCGCTTAATCGCAAATGGCAACTTCTCCGCCACTGTGATATAACCCAGTGAACTTGATCCACGTCTTTCGAAATTGATCAACTTCGGGATACTGAAGTCAGATTCAATTAGCATGGCCATTGAGGCATTATGAGACAAAAACACACCAAACTCACTGTCTATTTCTGTTGAATTCAACTTTCCACTCCAAATTCGGCCGTACCACGCCAGGCACGCTTGATAAATTCGATCCCATGCCGGTGCTCGAATTCTCGATCTCGAAAGTCAAAACGTCAGGAATTTGAAAGAGTAAATATCGCTGACTCTCTCCAATAATTAACCGAACCCGGTAAACATTTGCATTCAGTAAGAAAGGAGGTATTTCAACAGAGATAAAATAGAATCCCTTTTCCGCGTTTCGTTCGCTGGTTAATACAATCCCTTTATGAAATACCACAATCTCATCTTTGGTTATCAACTCCAAGGTTGTATCCAAGCTTTTGTTTTCAACAGCACTATAAATCAAAAATTGAATCATTACACCAGAGTCAATGTTCAAAATACTTCCCTTCAAAGGTGATGCTGATATGTCAGCAACTTTTATCAAATCGTTACCTGGAGCATCTTCCAAATCCCATCGCTTACTCGTTACTAAGGCACCTGGTGATGTCTTTTGGTAGATTCCGATAACGTCCGGAGCAAAGCCTTCTGCAATTTTTTGCCCTCCCTTTAGCAGAACGCCTTTGCCGCACAAACTTGAAACCGCGACCATATTGTGACTAACAAATAATACTGTTCGACCTTGGCCAGCAACAGATTCCATCTTGCCGAGACATTTCTTTTGAAACTCGGCATCTCCTACTGACAGTACTTCATCAATAATCAGGATTTCCGGCTCAAGGTGAGCCGCCACAGAAAATCCCAGCCGTACCCGCATGCCCGAAGAGTAGAATTTCACCGGGGTATCCAGGTGTTTTTCCACTCCGCTGAAGTCTACAATCTCATCCAGTTTTTGATCAATCTCCTTCTTGCGCATACCCAAAATGGTGCCGTTCATGTAGATGTTTTCGCGGCCGGTGAGCTCCGGGTGGAAACCGGTACCCACTTCGAGCAGGGCGGCTATGCGACCGTGAATATGAACTTCGCCTGTACTGGGCTCCGTAATGCGCGAGAGAATTTTGAGCAGCGTGCTTTTGCCGGCTCCATTGTGTCCGATGATGCCCAACACCTCGCCTTCCTGAACATCAAACGACACATCCCGCAAGGCCCAAAAAATGGAATTATCCTCATCGTTCAGCTTCGCCAGGTTGCGAATTCTGCGGAGATTGTTCAGCGGGCTCCTGATGCCGTTGACCAACGCAGCCAGCAGGGTATCGGACTTCTGCTCGCGCATACCAATCCGGTATTTTTTACTCACGCCTCTTACACTGATGACCGGTTGTGCCATGGCTTATGCTACGTCCGCAAAAACACGCTCCATTCTCCTGAAATAGAACAGTCCAAAAACAAAAAGAATACAGGATATCACCGTTCCGGTTATGAGCCACGGGTAGGGAAATGCTATGGTCCGCAGGAAGACGGATCGAAATCCTTCGATGACACCCACCATCGGATTAAGTGCATACACCCATTGGTACTGAACCGGAACATTGGTAGTGGGGTAAACCACCGGTGCCGCATACATCAACAATTGCACGGCAAACGTCATGGCATGCTTCACATCGCGGTATTGTACGGCCATCGCGGACAAAATCATGCCCAACCCAAGAGAGGTGAACAGCAAGACGGCAATCAGCCACGGCAACATCACAATTTCCCAGGACGGTACAATCCGGTAGATGGCCACAAAAACAATCAACATGATAAAGCCAATAACAAAATCAACCCCTTTCGAAAAAATAGTCGACAGCGGCAAAACCAGTCGGGGGAAGTACACTTTATTGATCATGGCAGCATTGGAGATCAAGCTGGCAGACGAGTCCGTCAGCGTGTTGGCAAAAAAGGTCCAGGGTACCAGCCCCACCAGGCTAAACAAAAAGTAAGGCACTCCATTGGAATCAATGCGGGCGAGGTTTCCAAAGATGATGGTAAAGATGAGGGTGGAGAACAAGGGCTGAATGACGGCCCAGCTGACGCCCAACACCGATTGCGCGTATTTGGCCTTAATGCCCCGGATGGTCAGGAACCATAGCAGGTCGCGATAGTGCATCAATTCTTTCAGATCGATGGCGCGCCAACCGGAACTTGCCTTAATGATGGTTGTTCCCTTCATCATGGGTGGAGGCAACAGACGATGGGCATCAAAGGCTCGGAACCAAAACTAAATAACATACTTGTCCACGGAATACAGATTCGGGTTTGATCGGATAAAGTCGATGCAGTGCTCTAACCCTTGTGCCAAGGTATAGCCGGGTTGCCAGTTCAAAAGAGACTTTGCCTTGCGGTTGTCACAGATCAGTTTAAAGACCTCGCTCTTTTCCGGCCGGATCCGTTGCCCGTCCTCGATTACCGGTTTATTACTACCCAGCAATTGCTGAATGAGTGTCACGATTTCTGCAATGGTAAGCCCTACACCCGTGCCCACGCTCACTACTTCGCCAGCCGTCTCTTTTACCGAACCGGCCAGCATGAAGCCCCTTGCCGTGTCTTTCACAAAAAGCATATCGCGAACCGGAGTTAGCGATCCCAGTTTAATTTCTTTGGCGTGCAGCGCCTGGGCAATAATGGTAGGAATCACGGCCCGCATCGATTGTCGTGGTCCGTACGTATTAAATGGTCTGAATATGCAAACCGGCAAATCAAACGAAAGGTGATAGCTCTCCGCAATTTTATCGGCTCCAATTTTGGTAGCGCTGTAGGGCGACTGACCCTGCAGCGGATGTTTTTCGTCAATCGGTGCATACACTGCAGTCCCGTACGTCTCGGAAGTTGACGTGACCACGATTTTTTCAACGCCATGGGCACGTGCGGCCTCAAGTATGTTGAGCGTACCGTTGATGTTGGCTGCTACATAGGCAACCGGGGCCACATACGAATAGGGTATTCCAATCAATGCCGCCAGATGGAAAATCACATCTTGATTTTTCGTCAAGCTCCTCATCTGGTATCCATCCGTGACATCACCAAACTCAATTTGCACCTCTTTCAAAAGTGCTTTTTCAAGATATTGCAGATTACCGATTGCCGAAGCGGAGTTATAATGGACGAGGGCCGTTACCCGAGCACCTGCCCTGGCCAGTTCTTCAACCACATGACTGCCAATAAAACCGCCAGCACCGGTTACAAACACTTTCTTATTCTGATAAAAATGGTCTGTCATCCTCATAAAGCTTCAAAATGATCGGGGAAATCCAAATTTGCCTTTTTGTAATCCTGGGGCAGTCCGATATCCAGCCAATACTCGCCAATCGGGAAGGTGATTAGCCGGTTCTTATGATGCAAAACCTGGTGCATCAAATCGGTGATATCAAAGTACTTTCCCTCGGGGATAAAATGTAAAACAGCCGGATTAACCGCATAGATTCCGGCACTGACCCGATAGGAATAACTTGGCTTTTCGGACACGCCACAAATTTCCATTCCATCAACCTGCAAAACACCATAGGGCACGGTGTAGGTGAATTCTTTGCTGCAGACGGTTAAGTCACCACGGTTTTCGATATGGTAGTCGAGCACGCCCTTGTAATTAACCAGTGTCAGCAAGTCGCCATTCATCACCAGGAATGGTTTTGTCAGCTTTGATTCCAGATACTTGACCGCCCCCACCGTTCCAAGCTTCTCCTGCTCCCTGAAATAGGTAATGGCTAATCCGAATCGCTCACCATTGCCGCAAAACCTTTCAATGGACTCGGCCTTGTGCAGGGTGCACAGGATCACGTTCTTAAATCCGCTGGCCGCCAATCGCTCCAGGATGATCTGAAGGATGGGCTTACCCCCGACCTCCAGCAAGGGTTTGGGCACATCACTGGTCAACGGCAACAAACGCTTACCTTCCCCGCCCACCATCAGTACGGCATAATTCTCAATCGTACCGGTCTCTTTCCCGGCATACGGATTGGTGAGAACCGAAACCAATTGGTGCCGATCATCGGTGACGGGAATAGCCTTAATCTGCTTTTCCAACAGCAGCTGCCGGACATCATCCAATGCAAAGTTTTTCTTTACGAATGTGGTACCCGTAAACATCACCTGACTAACCGGGCTATCGATGCTTTCTCCTCTCAAAAAACCTCTCCTGATATCTCCGTCTGTTACCGAACCCAGAAGCTTCCCCTGGGTATCTGTGACGAAAACCGTTCCGGATTTGTTTTCATTGATCAGCTTCATGGCGTCTTTCACAGACTGCCCGGGCTGAACCACAAATTTTTCAATGCTTCTCTCTTCCGTAATCATAAACCAATTCGGGATACGAAATACGATTCAACCGAATGCGCCAACTCCAGGCCCATTCGTTCTCTGATCCGTTCATCGCGCACCGCCATTGTATTGTCATAGGGTTTTACCGGGTCAAAACGCTTACTGAACTCCGACTTCGTCAGGCGTTCCAGCAGGGCAATCAATTCGCTCACCGAAAACCGGTCATTGCCCAGCAAGTTGTAAACCCCTGAAACAAAGCTGCCCGGATTCTGAAATATTTTTGCCAGGTTTCGGGCACAATCCTCTACATGCAAAAAGTACCTGACCAATGAGCCATCATTATTGAATTGTAACTGACGATCAGAAGAATATGATCTCAGCAGGTATTCCGTTACTCCTTTGGTTTGGCCCGGTCCGTAGAGATTAGATAACCTCACGATGCTCAATTGGTCGGGCTTAAGATTGGACGACAACAAATACTCCGCATACGCCTTACAGGTAGAATAGGGTGTTTCCGGGTTAAAAGCGGAATGTTCATCCGCCTGGTCACAACTTCCATAAATCGAGACAGACGAGACGTGAACTACTTTTGTGTTCGTGTCACTTACCGCCTTGATCAGATTATCAACACCCGCAGAATTCAGCCTGTAACACTTATTAATCGGTATCGTGACCTGGCCCGTACAATTTACAATCACATCAAATCCGTCCCGGATCAGCGGTGTCGATCTTGCATCCAGAACGTCCACGTGGTTAAATTCTACTCCATCAATCTTGGGATCATGAAGGTCGCCACAAACGAGTTGAAGGTGATCGAACGAACGAAGGTGAGCGAGTAACGCTTTCCCCAGAAATCCGCCACCGCCTAAAATCAGAACCCGCATGGTCTTCAATAGTTCAAAAAACTACTCGTAGAATTTCTTTTGAATAATATCCTCCTGCAAGCGCACCGTTTTCAAAATGTCAACGATTTTTTCCGCTGAATTACCTTCCCCATAGGGATTTTTTATGGTGGCTACGAATTTTCGGAATTCCTGATCAAACAAGGCTTTTCGGAGAGCCTTTTCGATTTCCACCCGGTCATACGGAACATCAATAACATTTTCAGCCCGCTCCCGGCCCATTTGCCGATTTCCAATGTTGATGGCCGGAATCTTGAACGTTGACGACTCATGAATTCCACTGCTGGAGTTTCCAACGATGGCCCACGCATTTCGATACAGGTTGATAAACTTAATGGTGGGCAGGCTGGGCACCCACATCAATCCCGAGTGCTTGATCTCTTTGATGATATCCATATAGCCCGCGTCATTGTTGGGTAGCAGCACCATAGCCTGCACGCCTACACTCTTAATCGCTGCTATCGTTTCCCTGATTTGGTTCAGGGATGATTTTGCCTCAGTTGTAACCGGGTGCTGAATCATGATGACAAACGGTTTAGCGAAGTCTAAACCAAATTCCTGCTCAAGTTCCTTTTTAGGGTACGATTCGGTTTCCACGATCACATCAATCGAAGGACACCCTACGGTGTAAATATTTTTTGGATCTTCTCCCAGACGAATCAATCGGTTCCGGGCATCCTCTGTGGCCGGAAAATGGATGTGGGAAAACTTACTCATGGCATGGCGGATGCTCTCATCAATACTACCGGTGACCTCGCCTCCCTGGATGTGGGCAACCGGTATGTTCATGTGAGCGGCCGCGATGGTTACGGCAAAATTGCCGCCAATGTCAAATCCCGATAACACCAAATCCGGTTTTGCCCGTTCCAACTCATCAACCACGCTATCCAACACGCGAGCCATCGCTTTAACCATTCCGCCACCCGAGTCAACCTTGTATTGATCGAACATGGGCAACCGGGCTTTAATCTCAAAGCCATCTTCTTCAATATAATTGATATCCTTCCCATGCAGATCCAGCAAGCAAATACCGGTTACGACCAGGTGGATTTCAAAAAAGGGATCGACTTTCATCCGGGTCAAAATAGGTTTGTACCGGCTGTAATCCGCTCTCCGTTCCACCAAAACAAAGACTTTTCTTTTCAGCATACTACTCAACATCTACCCAAGTCAAATGTGTATCATCGGCAATATCGCGCACTGCCTTTTTGCCCAGAATCTGGTCAAAGTGAACCGCTTTGATCTCCCCGGTGCCCGGCCGCTTCACCCAGATATTATCTTTAGTGAAAACCTCACCCTTTTTAATGCCTTTAATCGCAACTACGGTCGCAAAAGCAAAATCAATGGTCACCTGCTCTTCAGGCGCGGGTTCCTTCTTCCCACCCCTCATTTTATGTATGAGTTTCGAGCCCTCGATCAATTCGCATGTTGCCTGAATATCCATGGAGCAAACAATGTCGGGGCCCTGCCGATCCATACGATCTGTGAAATGACGCTCCAATACACTTGCCCCCAGCGCCACGGCTGCAAAACACGCGTGATTGCTCGTGGTGTGGTCAGATAAGCCTACTGGAATGTCAGGGAACTCCGTCATCAACTGTTGCATGGCCCCCAACCGAACCAAATGGTGCGGTGTGGGATACAAGTTTGTGGTATGCATGAGTGCCACCGGAACCCCGTGCGCCCCTACCGTTTCGACAGCCTTGCGCACGCTCTCGATGGTATTCATGCCCGTGCTGATAATCATCGGCTTTCCAAACCTTGCAATATGATCCAGCAACGGGTAATTGTTACACTCCCCGCTTCCGATCTTGAAAGCCGGAACATTCATCTTCGCAAGGCGGTCCGCTGCAGCACGTGAAAACGGAGTGGATATAAAGGTCATTCCATTACTTAAGACATATCGCTGGAGCTCTATTTCGTCTTCTTCCGAAAGTGCGCATCGCCTCATGATATCATATATCGAAACATCAGCATTTCCCGGAATCACCTTTTTCGCGGCCCCGCTCATTTCATCATCCACGATATGTGTTTGATGCTTGATAAATTCAACACCTGCTTTTTTTGCTGCATCAACCATTTCAAATGCGGTGGCCAGCGAACCTTCGTGGTTTATTCCAATCTCGGCAATCACCAAGGGAGGATGGTCAGCGCCAATTTTTCTTCCAGAAATTTCAATAAATGGTTCCATAGTCAATGTCTGATTACATCAGATGAGAAAATGATTGCGGATAACTTCTCAGCAACTTCTCACCAAGATCAAAATCAAAAGCCGTATCAATGTCAACTAACGAATACAATTCATCCGTCTGAATTGTTTTTATTCTTTCACCGAAGATATCCTCTTGTTCAATAATGGAGGGATTTGATAAATAAATCAGTCCATTTTCGAAGTATTGTACACCCAGATCCTGGGATCTTGATCCCGCGGCATAATTCAACGGCTGATAAATGTCCCCCTCAATCGTGCCATATTTTCTTCGATTGAGACTTACTGAAATGACTGAGTCACATTGATCGTCCCACATCTTGAGTGCCACTTGGTACAATTCCCTTGGTCGCAGCGGATTAGTGGGTTGAAGGGTTACAAAGCAGTCCGGGAAAAATCCCAATGCTCGCTGTTCGAAAAGGCAGTGCTTCGCGGCACTCGCAGTTGAGGCTTCATCTCCGGAAAGATGCGCGGGGCGCTTCAAAACTTCAGCACCGTAACAGGCGGCTACAGTCGCAATTTCATCATCATCCGTAGAGACGATGATTTTTTGAAACTCATTTTGTTGGGCAAAAATAATGGAGTACCAGATTAACGGCTTTCCTCCAAAATTCAAAATGTTTTTTCCCGGCAGCCGTTTGGATCCTCCCCTGGCAGGTATGAAAGCCAGCGAATTCATTCCGCCAGAAATGAATCAGTCTGAATAGTACCCATTCCCACCCTCTCGCTTACTTCGGTAGCCGTAGCCATAGCCATAACCATAGTGGTACGCATAGCCCTGGCCATAGCCATAGCCCAAGCCAGACTTATAAATGTCATTCAGCAGGATGCTGATGCTCTTGATTTTGCCACTGCGGTAGTATTCATCAATACTTGAGATGAACTGTTTGGGTGAATAGTTTTGACGCAACACAAAAACGGTGTGGTCCACAAACTTGGAAATCACAAAGGCATCGGTAACCAAGGCCAGCGGGGGGGTGTCAATGATCACAAAGTCAAACTGTTCGAGGGCCTGCCGGACAAACAACCCAAACCGGTCGGTCATCAGTAACTCGGAGGGGTTGGGCGGTACCGGGCCGCCACTGACCAGCGATAGATTGTCAATGTCGGTTGTTTGAATAATATCCGTGAACTCACTGGTGCTCGCCAAAAATGTGCTGAGCCCAACGCGGTTGTGGCGTTTGAAATCTTCAAAAATTTTCGGCCTGCGCATATCGGCTCCTACGATGAGTGTTTTCTTGCCCGAAAGTGCAAAAACCGTGGCCAGGTTGATGGTGGTGAACGTTTTACCCTCTCCGCTGATGGAACTACTCACCATAAATACCTGCTTGCTTTTTCCTCCTGTAAAGTAATTCAGATTCGACCGCATCGCCCGGAATGATTCGGCCACGCCCGATTTGGGGCGCTCTAAGACGATCAGGTTTCCAGGTGAACCATTATGACCTACTCCACCCAAAAACGGTATGGTGGACATTTTATCAATGTCTTCCTTCGACTGAACCTTGTTATTGATCAACTCAAATAAAACGAAGATAAGCATCGGCAACAGAAGCCCGACAGCCACAGCAATCGCATAATTCTGGCCTGGTTTGGGGGATATTGCCCCGCCCTGCATCGGGGGGTTAACCGGGATGATATCAGAAGTATTGGCAGCCTCCGAAATGCTGGCTTCCGAGAGTTTTTGCATGAGAAAGACATACAGGTTTTCTAGCAACGCGTAGTTACGTTGTACGCTGATCAGTTGGCGTTCGGAGGCCGGCAGAAGAGAAAGCTGGCGCTCAAGGTCTTTCAGTTGCTTCTGCATAAAGTCCATCTTGATCTTATCGGTAGACCGGAGCGTGCGAATGGCCTCGACAATATCCCGCTTGAGTTTGGATAATTGCTCTTGCTTTTCCCTGTAAAGGGGGTTAGAAACACCCTCAACGGAGGGATTAATGCGCAATTGCACCTGGATTTCCAGCATGCGGTTGAGGACACCGCCTAAAACCGGATCATCAATGCCCATGGATGTAGGTAGAATGATTTGATCAAGCCCGTCAGGATTTTGCCGAAGGTAGTTGTCCAAGTATGAAAAGTAATTTTGGCGGATGAGTAATTCCGCTTTTTGGATTTCAAAATTTTCAAGTTTTGAATACAAGCGTTGAGCTTCAGCGCTCATGTCCTTCACGCGGCTGCTGTTGCCGAACCGTTCGAGCTGGAATTCCACGGTGCGCAAAGAATCCTTAATATCTCTCAATTGTCGCGCAATGAATTTCACCGTACGGGAAGCAGCTTCATTTTTCTTTTCTAAATCCATATTGCGGTACGTTGCAATCAGGGCAGACAGAAAGTCAATTTCTTTCTCGGGAAGTGATCCTGTAAGCCCCAGGTTGATGACACCTGCTCCCTCCTCAGCCCATTCAACGCTCAGCCGGCCAATGTAGCTGCCCGCCACCGCTGTCGGATCCTGGATGCTCAGAATGAGCGGGACGCCAACCGTACCCTTCAATCGCTTGTCCGGCAAACGGGAAATGCAGAGCTGGTAATCATCCAACTGCACAGAATCACCGAATAGAAACGTTTTCACCGGCTGGGCTTCGTCAGGCGGATACGGGCCCAACTGAAACCGCTGTTCATCTACCATCAAAAACGATAACTGACCGGTTTTTACTTCTTTTGGTCCGCACCACACGGCCTTCACGGGCAAGGTTCCGTACATTTCGCTGGTCAACACATACCCCTCGAGCAAAAATGCGAGATGAAAGTTCAGGTCGCGCACCACCTTTTCCACCACGGGATAGGACTTGAGGATATAGGGCTCGTTGAGGTAATTGCGATAGGGATCGATCAGGGCGTTTTTGTACAACAGTTCGGCACCACCCGTTTCCTGTACCTCGCGAATCAGGATGGAGGCGGAGACATTATATACCCTTTTGGAATACCGGTTGTTGTAAAAAGCCATTGCCAGTGCCGCACCGAGAAAAATTACTATCACGTACCAGAATCGAACGGCTCGCGCGATGACCCGTTTGTAATCAACCGTGAATCCCTGAGGTTCGACTTGCGGTTCCTGATCAAAAAGAGTCTCAGCCATCAGGGATTAGATCGAATCAATGATAACGTGATCAGCAGCAGGGAAGCTGAGGACAAAATGAGCGACAGGTTCTGACCAAAATATTGGCGGTAGGGCCGCTGCCGGAGGGCCGGAACAATGAGGATATCGCTTTGATGAACGAAGTATTCTGGTTTGTTGATGAGGTTTTCATCCAACAAATTCAAATAACGGACTTCCGTTTTACCGTTGATTTGGCGGATCAGCTTTACGTTTTTCTTGTCAGCCAGATCTTTTAGTCCGCCTGCCAGCCCAATGGCTTCGATTATGCTCACGCGATTATTCTGAAGCACAACCGTCCCCTCCCGGTTTGCTTCCCCCATAATGGTGAACCTGAAATTGAGCAACCTGACGCTCACCACGGGAGATTCCAGGTACTTGTCAGCCATTTCCTGAAGGCGGTCTTGCAGTTGAAAAACCGTGTAGCCCGCTACTTTTACCTTGCCAATCACGGGAAACATAACTTCACCATTTGGATCCACCAATTCCCCAATGAGCAACGGTCCGCCCATTGCCATATTCATGTTTTGCTGCTGAAGAGCCACGCCTCGGTTAAAAATATCGTACTCTGCCGCTGTAAGGCTCTCGAACTGAACGGAGATGATATCTTCGGGCTGGATTTTGTATTCGTAATCCGGCAATTTGTATTCCCGCACCACCGAGTCTTTGGGCAAATCCTGGACGTTGATATCATCCTTCTGCAGCAGGACATATTTTTTGTTCGTCACACAAGACGACAGCAGCGCGAGGGCGAGAGCCACAAATAGGATCTGATGTAGTTGCTGTTTACCGCGCATTTTCGAAATATCCGATTAAAAATCCAAAAACGAAAAACAAAACTCAACGGGATTACAATCGAATTGTAACTTGTATCAGTTGATTTGGTGTTTACTTTGCATCCTTTGAACTTGCTTCCCCACAGCTCCGCCTCCTCAGTCCCATTGGGGAAGAGCAGGCAACACATTACAACTGGAAGCTCAGGCTTCCGGGCTGCCCCACAACCAAATGGCCGAGGCAATATTCAAATTGGTTTTATTCGCCTCAAACTCCGGAGGTGACAAAACCAACGACCGTATCTTTCGCTTGATCAATGCTTCTGCCTTGCTCACACAATTTTGCAGGTATTGATGGTCGATATCGCCTACCAGCACCAGATCAACAATGCCCGAGTCTTTGCCTTGCGCGTAGTCTCCCACAATGCAGGCCGCTTGCACCTCACCGAGTCGCTCCACTACTTTGTTGACCACATTTTCCAAAATGGCATCAAACCCCAGGTACTTGTGCACCAGATTCCTCAATTGCGGGTACAACAGGTGGTGGGTGTTGGCGCGGTAAGCAATGGTTCTGCCTTGCACAGATGCGACCAAGTAACCGGCCTTCGAAAGGTTGTTGAGTTCGTGCCTTATGGAATTGGTCGATTCCCCAAACTCTTCAGCCATCTCGCGCAAATAGGCAGAAGAGTTGCTGTTTGAAAAAAACTTCAACAGCATCTTGATGCGCGTACGCGAGGTGATTAAAGACTCAAGCTCTAGCACAAAAACAACGAAACAGATTTCGAGTAAAATTATTACTCATTAATGACTTGACAAAATATTACTGTTATTGATCTCTTTATCAGTGAGTTTACGGACCGCCTTTCGATTGATTTCTACCGTAATGACCTGACCGATCGACTCCAAAAGCACCCCTAAACGCGCGGCATTGGCCAGGTGTGTAAGGCGCCCGAAAGTACCTTTCAACGGGCCATCAACTACCTGCACCTGATCGCCCAATTCAAACTGCTGGTCATAGCCATGGGCTTCCAGCAGCCAACCTGTTTCAATAAAGCGCCTGATGGTGGCCAACTCTGCCGGCTGCAGCTCTGCGGGCTTGCCGTTGTATCGAATGCTCCAGGCAATACCAGGAATTTGCACCACGGTGTTGACCTCGTGCTCAAACGCGTACACGAAGATGTAAGAATTGAAAAGCGGCACCAGGACTTTCTTCTTCCGATCGCTCCACTGGCGCACTTGCGCATGCAACGGCAGAAATGATTCATACCCTCTGCGCTGCAACAGTTCATCTACTTTCTTTTCTTGCCTGCTTTTGGTGTAGAACACAAACCACTTTCTTTCCATACCTACCAAATGGGTTGCAAGTTAGCGAAACTTTGTGTTGACTTGCTGCTTCAAACGCGCCTCTAAACGTTCAAAAAACCAATGAAAATCGCGAAGCTCCTTCTCTCAGTGGCCGCAACAACCGCTTTGGTGTTGTTCCTCAACCAAAGCTGGAACTTCGGCACACCCATCCCTCCTTTCGGCAAGTTCCTCGATCCGTTCCACGGCTTCTGGCAGAATGCTACCAACGGCACTTCGAGGGATTTGACGGCCGCCATCCCCGGCCTGAAATCAAAAGTCACTGTTGTGTATGATAGTGCCATGATCCCGCACATCTATGCCGACCATGACGATGACCTGTTTGCCGCACAAGGATATATCACCGCACAAAACCGCTTGTGGCAAATGGAGTTTCAAACCCATGCAGCCGCAGGCCGCATCAGCGAAATCATAGGTGAAAAGGCGCTTGACTTCGACCGCACGCAGCGCAGGCTTGGGATGGTGTTTGCGGCAGAAAATGCCGTGGCGGCCATGGACAAAAACCCCGTTGCAAAAGCCATGGTGGAAAGTTACACCCGGGGCATCAATGCCTACATTGCATCACTCAGCTACGAACAACTGCCTATTGAATATAAACTCCTAGGCTACCAGCCGGAACCTTGGACACCGGTCAAAACTGGCCTCTTGCTTAAGTATATGGCCAAAACGCTCAGCACCGGTGAGAAAGACCTTGAAATGACCAACGCGCTGAAGCTTTTCGGCAAAGACACGCTCGATCTGATATACCCCGATCACGAGGGCTGGAGCGACCCGATTGTGGACAACACCGATCAGTGGAACTTCAAACCGCTGTCTCTCGATAGTATTCCACTGGCATTGCCCAATGAACTTGTTGCTCTTCAGCCATTCGAGAAGTCGCCACCCAACGTAGGCAGCAACAACTGGGCTGTTGCGGGATCAAAAACCAAAACCGGTGCACCTATTTTGTGCAACGATCCGCACCTGGAACTTAGCCTGCCATCGATTTGGTATATCATTCATTTGAACGCTCCCGGCATCAACTGCATGGGCGCTTCCCTGCCAGGCTCGCCCAATGTGATCAGCGGTTTCAACGACTCCATCGCATGGGGCGTCACCAATGCACAACGTGATGTGGTAGACTGGTACAAAGTGAAGTTCAATGGCCGCGCCAAAGACCAATATGAGTTGGACGGGCAATGGAAACCTACCCGCAAAAAAATCGAAGTGTTGAAGGTAAAAGGCAAGGGTGATTTCTATGATACCATCGTGTACACCCACCACGGCCCCGTGGTATTTGATGAAAGTTTTCATGGCGAAGGTGAAAGAAATCACTTCGCTTACCGCTGGATCGCCCATGAGCCTTCTGAAGAAGCGCTGACATTTTACAAACTCAACCGCGCCAAGAACCATGCAGATTACATGGAAGCTTTAAATCACTTCACTGCACCTGCTCAGAATTTTGTATTCGCCAGCGTGAGCGGTGACATTGCTATGCGCATACAAGGTAGGTATCCGGTGAGGCGAAAGAACGAGGGCAAGTTTGTATTAGATGGCACACGCACTTCACAAGAGTGGCAAGCCTTTATCCCCAACGAGCAGAACGTGATGTACAAAAATCCGGAACGCGGTTTTGTAAGTTCCGCCAACCAATACCCCGCTGATCTCACGTACCCGTACTTTGTCACCGCCAGCAACTGGGAGGCATACCGCAACCGAAGAATTAACCAGGTGCTTTCGGCTGCCGGCAACATCACCCCGCAAGACATGATGAAGTTGCAACTTGATAACTACAACTTGAAGGCAGCCGAGAGCCTGCCGCACTGGCTCAGCCAGTTGGATAGCATGAATTTGCAAGGCGCAGAAAAAGAGGCCTTTGAAAAACTAAAGGCCTGGGACTTTTTCAACAACATCGATTCGGAGGGGGCATCGTACTACGAGGCGTGGCTGCGGGCTATACTGCCCATGGTGTGGGATGAAATGTCGGAGTCCAAAGTAGCATTGTCTCGACCATCTACTTACATGACGATTCGCTTGCTGAAAGAAAAACCTGACCTCTCGTTCTTTGACATCAAAGCCACCGCTGAAAAGGAAAATGCCCGTGAAATCATCCGAAAGTCATTTAGCGAAGGAGTAGCAGCAATAGAAAAATGGAAATCAGAAAAAAAGCTCAACCCGAGATGGGGAACGTTCAAAGATGCCATTGTTGGACATCTCTTGAACAAAATGGAAGCCTTCAGCTACCACATTGAGCACGGTGGCAACGGCAGTGCTGTTAATGCACACTCGCGCACCCACGGCCCCAGTTGGCGCATGGTGGTGAGCTTGGAAAAAGCTGGCGTGCAAGCGTGGGGTGTGTACCCCGGTGGGCAATCGGGCAACCCGGGCAGCCCGTATTACAACAGTTTGCTGGCATTATGGACCAATGGCGAATATGTAAAATTCCATTTTGCTAACCGACCCGAAAATTTGAAAGGAAAAGAATTGGCGACCATCACGTTAAACGCGCAATAACATGAAGTTTATCATACAAGTTTTGGTTACGGCCGCAGTCTGTTTCGTCCTCCAAAGTTTTTTGCCGTGGTGGTCGATGCCCGTGGGGGCGGCAGTTGTTGCTTACGTGATTGATAACAAGGGGGGCGTCTCTTTTTTTGCCGGCCTCCTTGGCGTTGCCATGCTTTGGTTGGCAATGGCATTGTATACCGATGCCGGCTCGCACGCCACTCTCTCATCCAAGGTCAACAAGCTACTGCCCATCCCTGCATTGGCGTTGACAGTCATCGTTGGCGGACTTGTGGGCGGGCTGGGTGCATGGAGCGGCACGTTGTTAAAATCGACCTTCAGTTTTCGAAAATAGTTCGGCTGTTTTTGCCCCTATTCTGTTATATTTGCAACCTTTAAAGCCTTGGAGAGGTGGGTGAGAGGCTTAAACCAACAGTTTGCTAAACTGTC
>DHLV01000128.1:0-9786 GCA_002405445.1 Flammeovirgaceae bacterium UBA4659
AATGCTGGGAACAACCTTCGGAGGAAATTACCTGGCATGTGCTGCATCACTGGCTGTGTTAGAGGTAATTGAAAAAGAAAATCTCATGCACCACGCAAGTGAACTTGGTAACTACTGGATGGACGAACTAAAAAACTTCTCAACCATTTTAGAAGTTCGTGGAAAAGGTCTCATGATTGGCTTTGACTTGCCCGATTCCCTCGCATCACTTAGAAAAGATTTGCTTTTCAAACATCACATCTTCACAGGCGAAGCCAAACCAAATACGGTGCGATTACTACCAACTCTTGCGTTAAGCAAAGCAGACGCAGATTTATTTTTGGAAGCACTTGCCCAAGAACTTCAACACGCGGTTACCGTATGAAAAAATTCATTTCATGTCACGATGCCTCAGATTTCCAATCGCTCATCGCGAAAGCATTGGAATACAAAAACAATCCACTCAAGGATGCTACACTGGGTAAAGGCAAGCGAATGGGATTACTTTTTCTGAACCCCAGCATGCGCACGAGGTTGAGCACAGAGATTGCTGCCAAAAATTTGGGGATGGATGTGATTGTTTTTAACGTGGGGCAAGACGGCTGGGCATTAGAGTTTGAAGACGAAGCCATCATGAGCGGCTCAACGGTAGAGCATGTGAAAGAAGCGGCTCCAATTCTTGGAAAATACTTTGACATCCTCGGCATTCGCACTTTCCCTTCCCTCAAAAACAAAGAAGATGATTATAGCGAATTGTACATCAATCAATTTGTAAAATATGCAGGCGTACCGATTGTCAGTTTGGAGAGTGCTACGTTGCACCCGCTGCAAAGCCTTACAGACCTCATTACCATCCAGGAAACATTCAAAGAGAAACGCAGACCAAAAATTGTATTGACGTGGGCACCACATGTCAAAGCATTGCCACAATGCGTGGCAAACAGTTTTTCCCAATGGGTGAATGCATGGGGTGGCGCAGAATTTATGATTGCCCATCCAGACGATTATGAACTCGATACAAAATTCACAAAAGGCGCAACGATTACGCATCATCAAGATGAAGCACTGAAAAATGCAGATTTTGTCTATGTAAAAAATTGGAGCACCTTTTCCGACTACGGAAAAATTTATACCAACGACCCTGAGTGGATGCTCACCAACGAAAAATTAGAACTCACCAACAAAGCAAAAGTGATGCATTGCTTGCCTGTGAGGAGAAACGTAGAGCTAAGCGATGAAGTATTGGATAGCGCGGCAAGTTTAGTGACACGGCAAGCAAGTAATCGGGTGTGGGCCGCGCAGGCGGTGTTGTCAGAAATATTAAACGGTTTCCGGTTGCCTGTTACCGGTAACCAGTAACTTGGAACTAGAAACAATAGACATGAACAAACTATACATTATTAAAATCGGGGGCAACGTGCTGGACGATGAGCCGGCATTGAAAAAATTCTTAAGGGATTTCGCATCGATACAAGCACCCAAAATCTTAATTCACGGAGGTGGAAAAATTGCCACCAAGTTGGGCGACCAATTAGGCATTCAATCAAACTACGTAAAAGGAAGGCGTATAACCGATGCCGAGACATTGAACTTGGTAACAATGGTGTATGGCGGGATGGTCAACAAACAAATCGTTGCGCAACTGCAAGAGTGGCACTGCAATGCCATGGGCGTAACGGGTGCAGATGGTAATCTCATAAAGGCCGTAAAGCGTCCTGTTGGTGAAACTGATTTTGGTTTTGTGGGAGACATCACAGCCGATAGTGTCAATTCTACCTTACTCTACTTTCTATTGAAGCAGAATGTCATCCCGATTTTTGCGCCACTCACGCATGCTAACGGCACCATGCTCAATACAAATGCGGATACCATTGCATCGGTGCTGGCTATTTCGTTGAGCAAACATTTTGATGTGCGCTTGATTTTCTGCTTTGAGAAAACAGGTGTATTGCAAAATGTGAAAGACGAGAAATCGGTGATTACGAATTTGAATAAAGCCACGTATAAAAAATTATTGAGTGAAGGTTCGTTTCACGATGGTATCTTGCCCAAACTCGAAAATGCTTTTAACGCCATAGAATCGGGTGTGAAAGAAGTATTGATTGGTGAGCATACTAATTTATTGGCGAACACCAGTTACGAAACCAAAGGCACGTTGATTACACAATCCTAAAAAAGTGAAAGAACACTTACCTGATATCGCCACTGACTTATTGCAGCAACTGATTTCAATTCCATCGTTTAGCAAAGAAGAAGACAAAACCGCAGGGCTGATTTACAACTTTTTGAATTACCACCACATCCCTGCCAAACGGAAAGGAAACAATGTGTGGGCAGTGAGCCAACATTTTGATGCAAACAAACCAACTCTTCTTCTCAATTCTCACCACGACACTGTAAAGCCAAACCCTGCCTACACGCGCGATCCGTTTAGTCCAAGTGTTGAAGAAGGAAAATTATATGGGTTAGGCAGCAATGATGCGGGTGGTCCGTTGGTCTCTCTTATCACAACATTTTTCTATTTGTACTTGCGCAACGATTTGAAATACAATTTGGTATTGGCAGCCACCGCTGAAGAAGAAATTTCAGGAACAGGCGGTATTGAATTGATTTGGAACGAGCTACCAAAAATTGATTGTGCCATTGTGGGTGAACCCACCTTGATGGACATGGCCGTTGCTGAAAAAGGATTGATGGTGTTGGATTGCGTTGCGTATGGAAAAGCTGGGCATGCTGCACGTGAAGAAGGTGTCAATGCAATTTACGCATCGTTGAAAGACATTGAGTGGTTTCGGAGTTATGAGTTTCCAAAAGTTTCAGAATCGCTCGGCAAAGTAAAAATGTCGGTTACGGTGATTCACGCAGGGCAAGCGCATAACCAAGTGCCATCTGAGTGCAAGTTTACGGTAGATGTGCGCGCAACTGATGCCTACACACTCGAAGAGACTTTAGAGACGATCAAAAAGAACGTTCGGTGTGAAGTGACCCCTCGTTCATTAAGACTTAGCCCTTCAGGAATACCAAAAAAACATGCTCTCTACAAAGCAGGCGAAAAATTGGGTATTCGAATGTATGGATCTCCTACTACATCCGATCAGGCGTTGATTCCCCGGCCTTCCATCAAATGGGGACCGGGAGATTCTGCACGATCGCACAGTGCGGATGAATTTATTTACCTGTACGAAATTGAAGAAGGCATAAAAAAGTACATTTCGCTGATTGAAACACTTTGAACGAGACCATATAATATTGTATTCAAATGAATCAACAGAATACCATTGTGATGTGCATCTTTGTCAATAGTCAAAAAGATCGTTATGCAGATTTTGGGATTGCCGATACTTTCACAACACAAGTTTTTAGATCATCGCTCATCCGTTCGACTGCCACTGCCAGTCGGCAAACTGAAACAGCAACCGATAACCCACTATGAAAATCTGGCAAAAAGATAAAGACGCACATCAGGAAGTAACCCGTTTTACTGTGGGCAACGATCGGGAGTTAGATTTGCAACTGGCCCATTGTGATGTACTCGGTTCGTTGGCACATACGCAAATGTTGCAATCGGTGGGCTTGCTGGATAAAGACGAGTTCAATCGTATTGCTGCCGAGCTAAAGTTCATTAATGTTCAAATTCAAAATGGCGAATTTAAAATAGACGAATCGATAGAAGATATCCACTCTCAAATTGAATTTCAATTAACCAAAAAACTGGGTGACATCGGCAAAAAAATCCACAGTGCGCGCTCGCGCAACGACCAAGTGCTGGTCGATTTAAAGTTGTTCATGCGGGCTGAAATTCAGCAGTTGGTTGACCAGATTGAAAAGTTATTTAAGCTGTTGATTTCAAAAAGCGAAGAGCATAAAGACAAGCTATTGCCCGGCTATACGCATTTACAATTAGCCATGCCCTCGTCATTCGGTTTGTGGTTTGGCGCTTACGCAGAAAGTTTAGCCGATGACTTGATTACCATTGAGTCAGCTTTTAGAATTGTCAACAAAAATCCGCTGGGCTCAGCCGCAGGCTATGGCTCCTCCTTCCCTATCAATCGAATACTGACCACCAAATTATTAGGCTTTGACGATTTGCACTACAACGTGGTGTACGCACAAATGACCCGCGGCAAAACGGAACGGATTGTGGCACAAGCTTTGAGCAATGTAGCCGCCACGCTTGCCAAGTTATCAATGGATGCTTGCTTGTACTTGAATCAAAATTTTGGGTTTATCTCTTTTCCAGATGAGTTGACCACCGGCTCGAGCATCATGCCGCACAAAAAAAATCCTGATGTATTTGAACTCATTCGCGCAAAATGTAATGATTTACAATCATTGCCCAGCCAAATTGCCATGATTACCACCAACCTTCCGTCAGGCTACCACCGCGATTGGCAGTTACTAAAAGAGAAAATCATTCCGGCCTTTAAAACATTGAACGATTGCCTCGAAATGACTGGGCTAATGCTGTCCGCCATTCAGGTGAAAGAGAATATCTTGGAAGATGAGAAGTATAAGTTTTTATTCAGCGTGGAAGAAGTAAATAAACTGGTGCTGGCAGGTGTTCCTTTCCGGGATGCATATGTAAAAGTTGGCAAAGCGATTGAGGCTGGAACGTTTGGACATTCAACGACATTTAATCACACCCATGAGGGCAGTATTGGAAATCTGTGCAACACCCAAATAGAAAAAGCTTTTCAGGCAACCATGGAAAAGTTTGAGTTTGAACGAATTAATAAGGTCATTGACTCTTTGATACAATAGATTTTTAAGGGCAAGGATTTTTTTTCGTTCTTCTGCCCAATATTCAGCACTGTCCATTATCTTGCGCCACATGGACAGTTTTGTTGTTTCGGCCCGCAAATACCGCCCCCTCGGCTTTGATGAGGTGGTGGGGCAAGAACACATCACAACTACCCTTAAAAACGCCATCGACAACAACAAGCTGGCACAAGCGTTGTTGTTTTGCGGCCCGCGCGGAGTGGGCAAAACTACCTGCGCACGCATTGTGGCGCGTATGATCAACGGTTTTGAAGAAAAAGCTGAAGCTAACTCCCTTAATATTTTTGAACTCGATGCTGCCTCCAATAATTCTGTGGAAGACATCCGTAATCTGATCGATCAAGTGCGTTACCCGCCTCAATTCGGAAAGTTCAAGGTGTATATCATTGACGAGGTTCACATGCTGTCCAATTCAGCTTTCAACGCATTTCTGAAAACACTGGAAGAGCCACCGCCTTATGCGGTATTTATTTTGGCTACCACCGAAAAGCACAAAGTCATTCCCACCATTCTTTCGCGGTGCCAGATTTTTGATTTTAACCGGATACAGGTTTCCGACATTGCGAAGCAACTGAGAAAAGTGGCCGAGCGCGAAGCCATCCAAGTAGAAGATGAGGCGCTGCACCTTATTGCGCAAAAGGCAGATGGTGCGTTGCGTGATGGGCTCTCGATCTTCGACTTGATGGTCACGTTTTCATCCGGCAGGGCCGTTACTTTCAAGGACGTGATCAACAACCTGCACATCCTTGATTACGAGTACTATTTTAAAGTAGTGGATGGCCTTCTGACAGAAAACCCCACGCAACCACTGTTGCTGCTGGACGATATATTGCGCATAGGCTTTGACGGGCACAACTTCATTGCCGGTTTGAGTGAGCACCTCCGAAATTTACTTGTGTCACAAGATTCCCGGACCGTTGCGTTGTTGGAAGTGCCCGACTCGGTGAAAGAAAGATACGTGAGGCAAGCGCAAGCAGCCACACCGTCACTCCTGCTTTCGTGGCTTAACCTAGCCAACCAATGTGACATCAATTACAAAAGCAGCAAAAGTCAGAGGCTACTTGTTGAACTAGCCCTTATGAAAATGGCAAACGTTAACGCTGTCTTCAACACCACTGCTGCGGATACCGAAGCGGTAAAAAAAAAAGTGAGCTAAAGGAAACACCGCTGCCTTTATCCCCAGCACGCGAAGCGATAGCTCCGGGTCAAAAAACAGATGTGCCTGCGAGGATTGAAACACTGCCTCCCACGATGACACTCGCATCAGCATCGGAAACACCGAAAAACACAAAACAGAGAGAAACGACAAAGCCAAAAGCCACCATCAACCTGGGCAACATCCTAAAGCCGGCAAAGCCAGTTTCGATCCCCGAAAAAGAAAATGAAGTCATTACCAATCGGGATTTTTCTCACGAGGAGCTGGTGGGGGCCTGGCAGGAGTTCGCAGAAATGCGCAAGAACCATTTGGCAGAGTACCACCTGCTAGGCCGAGGATTTGAACGTGAAGGCAACATGCTTGTCATTCACTTGGCCAACCCCGTAGAAGAGCCGCTGATGCTTGGCCTGAAGAATGACCTGATCACCTTCATCAGGGAGAAGGTGGGTAACAGCGCATTGCAGGTAACAGGTCGCTTGCAAGATATTGTGAAGCAAAAAGTAGCCTACACAAGCAAAGAAAAGTTTGACGTGATGGCACAACAAAACCCGATGCTGTTACACCTGAAAGATAGATTCGGCCTCGATGCTGATTTTTGAATTTTTCTCTAATTTTTTCAACCTTCTCCGGTTTTTTGCGTTTCTTAAGTCATCGTGATGATATGATTTCTCAACCCAAACAGACTGTGTTCGGCCGTGGCATCAGACTATTGATGATTCTCACTTTGATCTTCAACGGTTTGGGTATCGATGAATCGATCGAATCAAATGAGCCCAGCAAAGAGAGTACGGAGCAAACCACCGAACTGGCGGAAAAACAAGCCGTCTGCCAGAAAAAGTTGAGTGTTTTTCGATCTGTTTTCTTGGCAGGCAACCTGCCACACCACGATGTGCTGTGCGCATCGGCCCGCGCATATTGCGTCATTTGCTCACCCACCAACCCTCGACCGATCCTACACCGGTCGCTACGCATTTAGCAGCATACTGTTTTTGAATCTTGTATCTCCAAAGATACCCCATTTAAGAAAGAAGGGTGTGCAACATCAAAACAGCTAGTAATGAGATTTAACTGGTCTCGTGAGTTGTGAAGCAGGCTTTCGATTATCCGAAGGCACTTCGTGCGGTGACATCAGTATATCATGTATAAGGTGAGGCGTGTTTCAGCACAGCCAACAGAACCAAGCATAAAATCCGTTCACCAAGAAAAAAAGGAAGTCAAAACTAACCCAACATATATGAAAACAAACATCAAAATATGCACAATGATTGCTATTGCAACAGTCATGTCAAGCTGTGCCATCGTACGCCAGGGCGAAGTTGGCGTAAAAAGAAAAGTGGGTAAACTCAACAATCGAATCATCACACCCGGTGCTGTATGGTTTAATCCTTTTGTCTCTACCGTGATCAAGATGCCAATCCGCACGATGAATATGGAGATCAACGCCAACCTGCCATCAAAAGAAGGTTTGAACGTGACCGCCATTATTTCAATTCTTTATCGGATGCAACCAGAGAAGGCCCCTTCCATCATTGAATCGATTGGTGTAGGCAACGAGGTGAATGTGATCAGCAGTGTTTTTCGTTCATCAGCCGCAGACGTTTGCTCGCGTTTCTTTGCCAAAGACATGCACTCTGCCCAGCGTGCAACGATAGAAAAAGAGATCACCGAACAGATGTCAAAAATTCTACTTACCCGCGGTTTTGAAATTGAGGCAGTACTGTTAAAAAATATTCAACTGCCCACCGGCCTGGCGCGAGCAGTGGAGGAAAAGTTGGAAGCAGAGCAAGACGCACAACGTATGGAGTTCTTACTGGAGCGCGAAAAACGCGAGGCGCAACGCAAAATCATCGAAGCACAGGGGATTCGTGATGCCCAGAAAATTATTTCAGAAGGGTTGACAAGTAAAATCATCGAGTGGCAGAGCATTGAAGCGTTCCGCGAGTTGGCAAAATCACCCAATACAAAAATGATCATGACAGATGGTAAAACACCATTATTGATCAATCCATCCGAAAGTGCACCGCAAAAATAAGTTTAACAATCTGGGCAAGCGTTAAAACGCTTGCCTGTATTTCTTTCAGAAAATCCAATGAAGGTAATCTTGCTAGTCACCATTATTGCAATATGGGCGCAACCCGCTGCAAGCCAAATGTCAATCACCAACAGGCAATTTGCGAGTTTGCAAGAAGCGTACCCGCACAAACACGAGGTGACGTGGATTGACCTGAGCAAAAAAGGCATGAAGAAACTACCGGATTCTCTGTTTGAGTTCTCTCAACTTCAGTATTTGGACTTGAGCAAGAACGAATTAACTGAACTCCCATCAGCTATTGCACGCCTCTCAAAGCTAAAATACTTAGTGCTATCATACAATCAATTGACATTGCTGCCGGTGGAATTTTCAAACCTGCGGGTGTTGCAGACTCTGTATTTGGACCACAACCCAGATATAGTTTTGGAAGGCTGCATTGATGTGCTCGCGAATTTGCCGTCACTAAAGGTACTAAGCTTAGCTGGTGACAATATTTCAGTAATCCCTCCAACCTTCACAAGGATCAAAAGACTGGAGTCCTTAGAGCTATCTGAAAACAAATTTTCAAAACTGCCTGAAACCATGCCGAGGCTAAAACATTTGAAGGTTTTATATATCAACAACGATGCTTATTTCAATTTGGAGCAAAACATCAAGGTAATAAGTAAGATCAAAAAATTGAATGAGGCTCACTTCGAGTACAACGACTTAGAGGCGCTTCCGAACAACATCAATGAACTCACACAAGTGCAATACCTTTTTTTGGTCGGCAATAAAATCCACGATTTGCCGGAAGAAATCACCGGCATGAAAAATCTCAAATTATTAGACTTATCCGATAACCCGGTGCCGCCAGCCATTTATGAAGACTACCATCGTCAATTAGATCCCAGAGTGGTCATCAAGTTAAAAAAAGACTAAGCGGCAAATGAGATTAATTCTAAACACATGAAGATAAATCCTACTATAGCCTTTCGAAAAAATCTGTATTTGTTCGCTGTTTTATCAGTGTTCACAGTTCATGCTCAGGTGATTGTATCCACAGAAATTGAACGAGCAAAAAAAGAATTGCAACGCGAGCGCGAAAGCATTTTCATTCAGGCATTGCATTTGACCACGTCACAGGCAACGGTGTTTCATCCGGTATATGTCGAGTTCAACAAAGAAAAAAGCAGGTTAGATGATGAATTGATTTCGCTCATTGTCAAATATGGAGAAAGTTACCAGAGACTGAATGATAGCCTGATGCGGAACTTTATCAAACAGTCAGAAAGGTATCAAAAAAAGGAATTGGCTGTGCGCAGAAAATATTATCGGAAATTGAGCAAGGCGATTTCCACTGAGGTGGCGTCCCAGTTTTATGAAGTAGACGATTTTATATCAACCAGTTTAAGGATGAACATACTTTCTGGTCTCCCTTTTACACAAAGTATAGCCGACCTGGTGAGAAAATACTGAATCAAAATATTTGAAGAAAAATAAGAGAAATGGCCGTTAATTGCTCTGTAATATTCCATTTGCACCCGAAAAAAAAGACCGGTTTGTTGCGTTCATTGCGTTGTGATGAAATGATTTGTTTTGTCTGGATTTCAGCATTATTCTTCCTCTTGGCGATATCGTCCGCTCAGGCGCAGCAGAATTTGTTCAATATTCCATCGGGCGACATTACGCGCAAGGGAAAAGTCTTTTATCAGCACCAGTTGAACATTTACAGTTCATACCAGGTTGAATCAAAATCACATTTTGTGTATGGTTTGGATAAGAATTGGGACGCAGGATTCAACTTTGTTGACCTACCCATTTCTTTCAGGCGAGGCACCCCACTTTTTTCGTCTAACGT
>DHLV01000128.1:9939-16604 GCA_002405445.1 Flammeovirgaceae bacterium UBA4659
AAAATTTGACATCGGGCACCATTTTCAAATCAACGTTGGCACCCAGGCTGGCGGCAACATTCCCAATGGTGGCGAATTTCGATTTGCATACATGCACTACGGGTTACTGCGCTACAACTTGCCCGGCCACAAGGGCTTTTTCATCGCAGGTCCATATTACGCAAACGATGTTTTTTTTGGCCCATCAAGCACTGGGCGGCATGTTGGTTGGAAGTTTGGCTACGAAATTCCGGTCAGCGAAAAGTTTTATTTGATGGGAGACTTCGTCTCCGGTCAAAACAAGAAGTCGGTGAGCACTTTTGGTGGAGTGTACAATGTGAGCAGGCGCGTCCAAATTTGCATTGCTGCGCTGCTGGCTTTTCCGAATGAGAAGTTAACTCAAGGCGTTGTGTTAGAATTAAACTGGTACACCTACAATTTCAAAGAGGCCGCACACTAATGGTTACACCTTTACGTATATCCCTCTTCGGTCCATCCAATAACCCACGAGCCAGCAGGATAGCATCCAGCTTAACGCGAAAAGCAGGGAGCCAAGGTAGTTTCCCGCGATGGGCGCCCAAAAGTTGGCGAACATGTATTCATACAGAGATTTCCCATCAACGGGTACCATCCACATGACAGTGACACCAAACTGGGACATCAAGTAGATGAAAAGGGTGTTCTTACCAAATACATCGAAGAAGTACGTCCAGTTGGCCTGCTTCCACATTTCAATTACATATACCAGCAGGGCCATCACCATTATATCCACCCCGATTGTGTAGAGCACGTAAGAACTTGTCCAGAGCTTTTTGTTGATCGGGAAACCCCAGTTCCACACGAGCCCGAGAGCCACCAACACAACGGCAATCATGAGTAGTCTAGCAATCGTTTCCCAGGTGGCGCCACCTTGTTGAACAAAGCGTGCCGCCAGATAACCACCCAACACGTTTACCACGGCCGGCAGTGTGCTCAAGAATCCCTCAGGGTCAAAAGGAATGCCATCACCGGCATACAGGTGCGCTGGTCCCCACAAGGCCAGGTCGATCATTCGCACGGCATTTCCCTGCAGCGAAAGGTCACCAAAAGCTACCAGTACCACCCAATAAGTGACCAGCGCAAAAAATGAGAAAAGCCAGGCGCCCCTTTCTTTCCAGTAATAAATGACAATGGAGGCCAAAAGATAACACAAAGCAATGCGTTGGAGCACACCAAAGATTCTGGTTTCGGCCAGCGGACTCGATGTCCACGTGCCGTTTACCTCGTGCACAAATGGAAACCAGTACATCAGATAACCCAGAAAAAAAATAATGACAGCCCGTTTACCCACTTTTGCAAAGAATTGTCTCTGGCTTGCTGAAAAGTATCTGTCCATACTGTAACTCATCGCATTGCCCACCACAAAGAGAAACGTAGGGAAAACCCAGTCTGTGAGCGTAAAGCCATGCCAATCGGCATGCAGTAAAGGAGCAAAAGTAGTATCGTAGTTGCCGGGAGAATTCACAATGATCATCAATGTTACCGTGATGCCCCGTAGCACGTCAATGGCATGAAACCTCATATTGTGTTAAATTGCCATAAAAATCGCCCGTCACGTGCAAAATAAAAAGGCGAAAGGTTCATTGGATAAAAAAATTGTGCTAAAATTGAAGGCTTAAACTATAAACCCATGAAAGTATCGCGTTTTAATACCTATTTAGTTGCTCTAGCAACCGCCTCGTTATTAGCGGCTTGTGGCTCATCTACCAAAAATGAAGAACAAAGCTCAGATGAATTTACGCAAGCCGAAGAATCGTTGAAGGAGCAAATTAAGGATGTGGTTTACAACATTCCGTCCCCTTCAGAAATTCCGTACCTGCTGCAGGCAACAGGAGCAGAGTTCAATCAATCACTTCTAAATGACCACAAAAAAGTTGACCAGTATCTTTCGCGCAACGACAAGTCTGCGCTGAACCTGGGGGTGTATGCGGCTGATATCGGATACCTGAGTTCGTATGAAAAGACTCAGGAAGCAATCGACTATCTGGGTTCAGCCAAAAAACTTGCCGACAATTTGAATCTCAGTTCTTTTGATCCCGAAATATTGAAGCGATTTGAATCAAACATTGCCAATCGCGATTCACTGACAAAATTACTGGACGGTGCGATGCGAAAAACGGACAGATATCTCAAAGACGATTCCCGCAACAAATTAGCTGCATTGATGGTGTCGGGCAGCTTTATTGAAGGTTTGGCAATCTCCACCGGCTTGATCAAGACTTATCCAAAGAATCTGCTGAACGAAACCGATCGAAATGCCGTGTTGACGCCTCTGATCCAGGTGATTCTGAATCAGGAAAAATCTGTTGACGAACTGTCAAAGATGCTCAGCACTGTGGACCAGGCCGAACCGATTGCCACCATCCAGGCAGACCTTGCTGCGTTGAAAGCAAGCTACCGGGCATTAAACATCCAAGAACAAATAAAAAACAACCGTTCTGATTTGGTACTGACAGACAAAAACTTGGTAGAGATAACCAAGATTGTGGACAAAATGCGAAAAGGAATTGTGGAGTAACCATTTGCTAATTGGCAAGAAAGGGTCGAGTAAAATCGACCTTTTTTTTTGACTTTTTACGGTGTAAAGTTTCTACCTTTAATGGCATATTTCTGTAATTATGAGCGAACCCGTTTTGAAAGCCATCATCAAGCTATTTGCGTTGGTGGCCAAAGAAGACTCAGTGACCAACCAAGAACGCGAGTACATCGAAGTATTTCTTTCTGACCACCTTAGTCTGAAGTCTGTTCCAAACCAACTCCGGTTGTTTGATGAATATGCCCGCGAGGCCTCGGGTAATTTGGAAGAGCTTAACCAGGAATCCATCAACAAGCTCTGTTTTCAAATCAATCAGGAAGTCGACCAGAAGCAAAAGACCGTGGTAATGCTTGAGTTGATGAGCCTGATTCTGGCAGACGGACAAATCACCGAATCTGAAGAACAACTGGCCAAATCTATCGGGATGGCATTTAATGTATCAGGTGTTGACATAGACTTGATCAATACATTTATCGAATCCAAAACACCCGAATCAATTGACAACGAAAAGATATTGATTGTTTCAAGTGCCGGTGTAACGGGCAGCCGCACCAAAAGCATCTTGCGGGCAGACCTCGATGGGTTTATTTCTGTGCTGTACATTCAGTCCACCAACTTGTTTTTCTTCCGGTATCTGGGCGAGTCAACCATCTACCTCAACGGTGTGCCCCAAAAGCCCGGCAGCATTCATGTATTGGCCACCGGAAGCATCATGCGCTGGGGCGCTGCCGATGCTCTCTACTATGGTGAGATACTCAACAAGTTCAAAGGCAAAACAGACCAAACACGCACCAGTTTTGAAGCTGAAAAGATTTCTTATCGATTCAAAACCGGTAAGTTGGGTTTGCGGCAGGTCACCGTCAATACAGAATCCGGTAACCTGGTGGCGCTGATGGGTGCCAGCGGTGCAGGCAAGTCTACCCTCTTGCACGTATTGAACGGCACTGAAAAACCATTTGAGGGGCGTGTACTGATCAACGGCATCGACATACACAAAAACCCCGAAAAAATTGAAGGGGTAATTGGTTTTGTTCCACAAGACGACCTGCTCATCGAAGACCTGACGGTTTATCAAAATCTGTATTTTGCTGCCAAGCTTTGTTTCAGCCACCTGCGTGAAAGCGAAATTGATACATTGGTTTTGAATACACTGGACGACCTGGGCCTCACGCAAACAAAAGATTTAAAAGTTGGATCCCCTCTACAAAAAACCATCAGTGGCGGGCAACGCAAACGGCTGAACATCGGTTTGGAGTTGCTGCGGGAACCGGCTGTATTGTTTGTGGATGAACCAACTTCAGGCTTATCATCACGCGACTCAGAGAACATCATAGACCTTTTAAAGGAACTAAGTTTGAAGGGCAAGTTGGTTTTTGCCGTAATCCACCAGCCCTCATCAGACATTTTCAAGATGTTTGACAAACTGGTGATATTAGATACCGGTGGATACCAGATTTATTTTGGCAACCCGGTAGATGCTGTTACCTATTTCAAGCGTAACATTCACCTGATCAACAGCGATGAAGGCGAGTGCCATGCGTGTGGTAACGTAAACCCCGAGCAAATATTTAATATCATTGAAACAAAAGTGATCAACGAATTTGGCGATACCACCAATGAACGCAAATATTCTCCTGAGCAATGGAATGAAAAATTCAACGGGCAGATCATGATCAAAGGTGTTACCACCTCGCAAGAACGGCCCCATTCAACATTACAAATACCAAACTGGCTAAAGCAAACGTATTTGTTTGCGCAACGGGATGTACTTTCAAAGTTGAGCAACAAACAGTACTTATTCATCAATTTAATGGAGGCCCCCCTGCTGGCTTTTATCCTCGCATTTATCGTTAGGTATTATAACGTAGATGACCCGTTCAATTCAGGGTACCTGTTTAGTAAGAACTTGAACATACCCGCACACCTATTTATGAGCGTGATTGTTGCGTTGTTTATGGGGTTGACCGTCAGCGCTGAAGAGATTATTCGCGACCGAAAGATTTTGAAGCGAGAGAAATTTCTGCATCTCAACCGCAGCAGTTATATTTTCTCGAAGATTTCAATCTTGTTCGTTATTTCAGCGATACAAACCGCACTTTTTGTTTGGGTGGCCAACAGTATTCTTCAAATTCAAGGCATGTTCCTCATTCATTGGGGAATATTATTCACTGGATCTTGCTTCGCCAACCTGCTTGGCCTCAACATCTCCTCGGCTTTCAACTCAGCCGTTACCATTTACATTTTGATACCAATCTTGCTGATTCCGCAGTTGATCCTGAGTGGCGTGGTAGTGAAGTTTGATAAACTCAATCCACTGATCGGCAATACCAGTACAGTGCCCCTAGTAGGAGATTTGATGGCCTCCCGATGGGCGTTTGAAGCCGCCATGGTGGCTCAATACAAAGACAACAAGTTTGAAAAAGAATTTTACATCTATGATAAAGCCATGGCCGATGCCGACTATAAAAAAATCTATCTGATTCCCGAGCTGGAGTCACAACTGAATTTCATCAGCCTTAACCGATACTCGCAAGAACCTGCCATCAAAAAAGAAATTGCTGAAAGGCTCGATTTGATTCGTACAACGCTACAGCGCGAGGAAAATATCACAAAGGGTAAATTCCATTACATTGACCAGCTTACCATTGAGCGTTACGACAGCTCGATAAACGAGCCCCTGACAAAGTACCTCGAAACGTTGAAACGATTTTATGTAAATCGATATAACAGGGCAGATCAACAAAAAGACGCTAAAGTTGAAATGCTGACAAGTACACCTGAAAAAGAAAAAGAATTTGAGAATCAGAGGAATGCCTACCAAAATGAAGCTATTGCTGATCTGGTGCGCAACACCGTAGAACAACAACGAATTATAGAAACAGGCGGTAAACTGGTGCAGAAGATTTACCCGGTCTACAAAGATCCTGACCCTGACCATATTGTGGATTTTGATGCACAGTTCTATATGCCGGCAAAGCATTTTCTAAACCAGAATATTGATACGTATTGGTTCAACCTGGGCGTGATCTGGTCGATGACACTTGCGCTGGCAATCACGCTATACTGGGAAGTGCTACGGAGAATCATTGACAACCTCAGCAATATCTCTAACCCACTTGAGAAACGGATGTAAACCATGTTTTTTGTATTGTCTAAGACCCTCAGCTACCTTACACAACCGATGGTGTTGATTTGCTTGCTGCTGGCAATCGCGTTCTTTGTAAAACACCAGCGGCTGAAAAGGCGAATGACCATCTCTGCATGCATCTTGTTGTTCGTTTTATCAAATGATTTCCTTGCCAACGAGCTGGTACTTTGGTGGGAAGTTCCTCCGACTCCTTACAATCAGATTTCAAAGGTCTATGATTTTGGTATTGTGCTCACCGGCATTGGCGGAACAGACAATGGCCCTGATGACAGGGTTTACTTCGGACGCGGTGCAGAACGTGTGACGCACACTTTACAGTTGTATCAATTGGGTATCATTCACAAAATTATGATTTCGGGTGGCAGCGGAAAGCTCACCGCGGTACCAAAACAGGAAGCTGACTATCTTGCTGATGCATTTCGTTTGATGGGTGTACCTGATTCTGCATTGGTGATTGAAAATCGATCAAGAAATACACACGAATCAGCCGTGGAAGTCAGCAAGATACTTCGCAGCAGCACGTCACCCACCAACTGCCTGCTGATCACCTCAGGCTACCACCTGCGCAGAGCAAATGCGTGCTATCGGCACGAGGGTTGGCAGATGGACAACTTCAGCACCGACTTTATCTCCCACAAAAGGCGATTCTCCTTTGACGTGCTGCTTATTCCAAAGGTAGATGCGATCGATCATTGGACAACAATGATTCGGGAGTGGGTAGGGATGATCAGCTACAAAATGGCCGGCTACATTTAGCATGGAAAAAGACAAACTGCAACAAGTTGTCTGGTTGGTATGGCTTACACTTTTCGGCTGTCTCTTACTGTATCTGCTGCCACCCATCCATATCAGCAAGCTATCTCTTCGAAAAATGGACGTACTCAGCGACCTCCGCCTAGATGAAAAAAAACAAATTGCTCAAACACCCGCCACCCCCAAAGATTCAGTTACGGCACCTGCTTC
>DHLV01000159.1:0-11627 GCA_002405445.1 Flammeovirgaceae bacterium UBA4659
CACCAAAAACAATCTGTACATATTACTCAATTTGATGTTTACGCTACGCGGGCAAATTTCAACTGGCGGCAAATTGCAGAAATACCTGTTAATCTGACAAGTTGAGGCACTTTTCCAACGAAGTAAGAATTCATCCATTCAGCACAAAGCCCTCACAATAAGGAAATAAAAATTTGCTATATAAATTCAAAAATAAATAGACATTTCAACTGATTTTTCCTAAAATTGGCATAAAGTTACCTAAACACCATGAAACGCCTCTGGAATATCCTGGACGTTGAGCCACATGAAGAAGGACCGGTTGGTCTTTTGCTGGCCATCAGTTTTTTAATGGGTCTGTTTCTTGCAACGGTGGCCGTTGCATCACAATCATACTACCTGCAATATTTTGACGAGCGCACAGAATTACCCCGGGCGATCTTGTACTCGGGGGCTGTCAGTATTCTGACAACCCTGGTGTACAATTTCCTGCAGGGCCGCATCCCGTTTAGGGTGCTGGCAATTCTCAATCTGCTCGCTGTCATTCTGTTAACTGCCGTCATTGAATTTGGAGATGCATATGTGTCAGATGTCAAGTTCCTGTATCAATTTGGCTTTGTGTTGATATTGCCATTCACGTTTGTAACACAATTGGTTTTTTGGGGTGCTTTTGCCCGCATGTTCAACGTTCGGGATTCCAAACGGCTGGTGGGCAGTGTTGACATCGGGATGAACATCGCATCAATTATCGCCTTCTTTACGATTCCGGTCATGCTGACCCTTGGCGTACAGCAAAAGACGCTGTACACCATCGGCTTGGTGAGCGTTATCGGGTTTTTGGCGCTTTTCATCATGCTTTCAAGTAAATACCTGACCTCCGATCGCATGGTGGTAAAGTCTGAAAGCGACATCAAAAAACTGGGTCTCTTCCAATTTCTGGGCAATCGGTACATCCTATTGCTCTCTGCCTTTATTATTATATCCACTGTTGCACTCCGGTTTATCGATTACTCTTTTTACAATATATCCATTACACAATTTGACCCCGATACGCAGGCGCTCCCTAACTTCCTCGCTTTTTTTGAGGGTACAATTGTGATTTTCAGTTTCCTGTTCACAACCTTTGCCACTGACCGACTCAATCAGGATTACGGTCTGAAAGTTTCGCTGTTGGTGACACCGGTAGTGCTGGTAATCTTTACTGCCGGTGCGCTGGCGCTCGGCTGGTTTTTTGGATTTGACCCTCAAGTGTCGGGCGCCAACAATGTGGTGTATTTTTTTGTAGCCGTTGCCATGAGCAAGTTGTTCATCAACTCACTGCGCGATGCACTTGACAACCCCACATTCAAGTTTTATTATGTACCCATCGACAAAGAGATCAAAATTGATGCACAAACCAAAATCGAAGGTATCGTCACAGCCCTGGCCAGCACCGTTGCCGGGGGGCTGATCGTGTTGATCAACACTGTGCACATCTTTGACCTTCTCACCGTTACCATGTTCACCATCCCCGTTATTGCAATTTGGTATTGGGTTACCAACCGCATGTATGGGAGCTACCGCGACACGCTGCAATCCTCTTTGGTGAAAAACAAAACGGCTGTAAGAAAAAATGTAGTACGCGAGTACACGCTCGATTCGGTTTTGGGAAAAGAGGTGCAAAGCACCGCAGAAGAAAAAGTCATCTATGGCCTCAAGTTAATGGAGAAACTGGAGCCCGCTTTGTTTGAAAGTTCAGTCATTCAACTGATGGAAAGCAAAAACAAGCGCATTCAGCAATTTGCGGCAAATAAAATACAGGAACTGGGCCTGCAGCAAAACGAAAACACTGAACTGAAGGGTTTGGCGGTGCAGGCTGCGGGTGCGGCCGAAGACAGCGATCTCCTGTCGATCTCAGCCGACAAGCTGATGAAACTGGGCAAGTCGGTGAAGCAAACCGATCGTATACTCGTGGCCAAGCTGATGCGCAAACTGACCAACCACAAAACCATCTTCATCTTGCTGGAATTGATGCGCGACCCCGATCCCAAAGTGCGCATCGAAGCCATTTTAACCGCGCGTAAGGTGAAAAAGCCCGAAACGTGGGGCATACTCATCGACTTGCTGGCTTCACCCAGCTACTCGCACCATGCAGCGGCAGCTCTGAAAGAGACTGGCGCACCCGTGTTACCATACCTGGAAACAGCTTTCCATAAATCAGGCCAAAGCGACCTGGTGATGCTGAAGGTAATTCAGATCATGGGCCACATTGGCGGCCCCGAGGGAATGCCCCTGCTCTGGAAGAAAATCGATTATCCGGATAAGCGCATTGTGAAGCAAATATTGTATTCGCTGCGGTTGATCAATTACCGCGCAGTAGGCACAGAAGCACTGCACGTCAAAGAATTGCTTGACGTTGAAATGAGCAAGACGCTGTGGAACCTGGCGGCATTGGAAGAAATACCTGAAGAGCCGCATTACACATTTTTACGCGAGGCACTGCGCGAAGAAATACGCGATAACTACGACCACCTCACACTGTTACTCTCTCTTTTATATGAACCAGAATCGGTACAGTTGGTGCGCACCAATACCGAGTTGGGCACACCCGATAGCATTCAATATGCGCTGGAGCTACTCGACTTATTTGTAGAACAAGACCTTAAGCCCAAGCTGATTCCGCTGCTGGACGACTCCTCGGTGAGCGACAAACTAGAAAAGTTGCAGGTGTTCTTCCCGCGCGAAAGCTACACCGCCATACAGACGATCAACTACATCTTAAACCGCGACTTCAACTACAACAATCGATGGACAAAGGTGTGCGCGGTGCACGCCACTGCATTCCTGCCCGATTTTCGGGTGAGCCGCGGCTTAGTCAGTCAGGTTTTCAACCAGGATCGGCTGCTGCAAGAGACCACCGCGTGGGTCATCTACAACAAGAACAAAGAAGAGTATTTCCGAATTGCCGAGCGCCTGCCACACAAGGACAAAAAGTTCCTGGACGCATCTTTGGAAAACAACCAGTTGCTGGATGGTTTGGAAGATGGCTTCTTCCTGGCGATTGAGATGGTGATGTTGATCAAAAAACTGCCTGCCTTCCACGGTATTTCAGGCAAGATATTGAGCGACCTCGCAGATAAAATCATGCCCGTTACCTTACAACCGGGCGAGCGAATGATCATACCCGCTGGTGAAAATCCGATTTTAATTCAAGCGTTTGGCAACAGTACTCTCAAATATGCCGGCCAGGTGGTGCAGGACCTGAACCTCGAAGAGGTTTTTGGTGACCTCGTTCATGAGGGCGCAACACCAGCTTTAGACGAATTGGTGGCGAAAGACCGAAGTGTGATTTTTAAAATCACGTTAACGGATTTCTATTTTGTGATGGCGAGCCACTATGATTTGGCGCAAGGGCTCATCCACAATGTGACAGAGAAACAGGTAGAAGCGACAAGTTAAAGTAGAAGCAACACGATCAATGAAACATCCACCCGAATTACCTTTTGATGGGTTACACCCTAGCCCTTTAGCCCATCACCTAATCAAAACGACTCTCCAGCAAAAAAATAGAGAATATGGCATACGAAATTGATGTATTAGTAACCTACGCAGAGAAGGACAACGAAACCTCCAAAAAGAGCGAACAAGGATGGGTGACACAGTTCAAAAAGTTTCTGGAACTGATGCTCATGCAGGTGCTGGGTACAAAACCCAACATTGTAATCAAATCAGAATTTGACACAGCCACAGCACCCGCGTTAGACAATGCCGCAATATTGGTCACCATCCTCACCAAGGAGTTTGCAGAATCGGGCCGGTGTTTAGATCTGGTGGAGGCCTTTTATAAGAATGCGGCAAAGTCAAAAACCAATCGTGTATTCAAGGTGATTAAATCACCCCTATCGGTGCAAGAGCAACCCCCCCGCCTACGCGATTCGCTGGGATACGAGATGTACCAACTCGATGATGAAACCGGTACGATGAAAGAATACTCTGACTTCTTCAGCGTGGAAGCGGAAAAACAGTATTGGATGAAGATGGTCGACTTGGCGTACGACATCCACGAAGCCCTGCTTGCATTGAAAGAGGGCGATTCGAAAACCGAAATCAAAAACATTTACCGTAGAAAAACCATTTATCTCGCAGAAACCGGCCACGACCTGTCGGTACAACGCAACATCATCAAGCGCGAACTGATGCGCCATGGTTTTGTAGTACTGCCCAACCACACCTTGCCGATACGTGCGGTTGACGCAGAGCGCGACATCCGCAAAGACCTGGAGGAGTGCACACTCTCCATCCACCTGATCGGCAGCGCGTATGGTGAAATACCGGAAGGCGGTGAACGCTCAATTGTGGACATGCAAAATAAGATTGCGGCAGAAACTGCGCTCGCCAAAAAGCAAGCCAAACAGGAATTCTCCCGTTTGATCTGGATCGCGCAGAATTTGAAGAATGCCAGCGACAAACAAAGGGCGTTCATCGAAACGCTGAGGCGGGATACGGAAGCACAAGAAGGTGCGGAAATTCTTCAGAACCCTCTGGAGGACTTCAAAAACATTATTCGGCAGGAATTGATTGAAACACCGGACAGCGGCCTGCAAGAACACAATGCCAAAACCGTTTACCTGGTACACGATCGCATCGATGCTGCCGAGGTAAAGCCTTTTCAGGAAGTAATCGAAAAATCCGGCTTCAAGATTTTATCCCCGGCATTTGAGGGCGATCTGCTGGATGTGCGCAAACGGCACATCGAAAACCTGCGTTCGTTTGATGGCGCCATCATCTTTAAAGGGAAAGTAAACGATCAATGGGTGCGCATGAAAGTGCTTGACCTGCTGAAAGCACCGGGCTTTGGCAGAAAAAAACCGATCAAAGGAAAGGCCATTGTGGGTGCCGGAAATCTGGAGAGCTACAAAAACCAAAACATGACAGTGATCTCCAGCGACAGCAACCGATCTGTGGAAACATTGAAGAATTTCTTGAATGAATTGTGATACAAGTATCAACATCAGGCAGATCAAAATCCTAAAAGAAACCAAAGAACCTAAGTCCTAACACTATGAATCAAGTTACTACTGACGAAATGGAAGCAGGTGGATCACCCACGGGGAGTATCCCCAACCCATTCCCCGGCTTAAGACCCTTTAAGATTGAAGAGAGCCACCTCTTCTTTGGGCGCGAGGGGCAAAGCGATGAAGTGTTGTTGAAACTATCCAAGAGCAGGTTTGTTGGCGTCATCGGCCCTTCTGGTAGCGGTAAATCATCTTTCATCTACTGCGGAGTACTGCCTATTTTGTATGGAGGTTTCCTCACCGATGCCAGCCCAAACTGGGAGGTAATCGTTACCCGCCCGGGGTCTGCCCCCATCGACAACTTGTCGGAGGCACTGCTCAAAACGTCCAAAGACTATACCCTGGCCGATACCGAAGACAAAAAAATCAAACGCACGATTGTTTCCACCCTCTTGCGCAGCAGTTCGCTGGGCTTGGTCGAGGCCATCCAGCAATCCCGCAGATCGGCAGATATCAATTACCTGGTATTGGTAGACCAGTTTGAAGAGCTTTTCCGCTTCAAAGACAGCACTGACCCCAACTCGGTGAACGAAGCGCTGGCCTTCATCAACCTGCTGATGGAGGCGGTGAGCTACGAAGATGCACCGATTTACATAGCCATCACCATGCGCTCTGATTTTATTGGCGAGTGTGCGCAGTTCCCTGAATTGACCCGGAAAATCAACGACAGCCACTACCTGATCCCACAGATGACCCGCGAACAGAAACGCGGAGCCATTGAAGGCCCTGTGGCCGTAGGGCAGGCCACCATTTCACCGCGGTTGGTGCAACAACTGCTGAACGACCTGGGCGACAACCCCGACCAGTTGCCGATTTTGCAACATGCACTCATGCGCACATGGAGCTACTGGGCGAAATACAAAGACTACGAGGGCGAAGCAATTGACCTCAAACACTACGAGGCCATCGGCACCATGGCAGAGGCGCTGAGCATGCACGCCAACGAAGCATACGATGAACTCGATGAAGATCAGCAGCGCATCTGCGAGACTTTGTTCAAGGCCATCACAGAAAAGCGCGGTGAGAACTTTGGTATACGCAGACCCACGCGGTTAAATGAAATCGCCTCAATATGCGATGCCTCTGAATCAGACGTCATTGCCGTGATCGACAAGTTTCGCGAGCCGGGCCGTTCGTTATTGACCCCTTCTGCCGGCACCCCGTTGTCATCGCGCTCGATGATCGACATATCGCACGAAAGTTTGATGCGCATTTGGGTGCGCTTGAAAAACTGGGTAGATGGTGAGGCCGATGCTGTGCAAATGTACCTGCGCCTGGCAGAGGCTGCTTCGATGTACCAGGTTGGCAAGGCCGGCTTGTGGAGGCCACCGGATTTGCAACTGGCTCTCAACTGGCAGGCAAAGCACAAACCCACCCTGGTGTGGGGGCAGCGCTATAATCCTGCTTTTGAAAGAACCATCATCTTTTTGGAATACTCCAAAAAAGAATTTGACACCGAGCAGCGAATCAAAGAATTAGAGCAAAAGCGCAAGCTGCAGACGGCACGCGTTACCGCCATTGTATTTGGCATACTTGCAATATTGGCGTTGTTGGCTTTGGTATATGCGTTTATACAGGCCGGTATCGCCACTGAAAAAGAAAAGCTGGCAACTGAGCAAGGTGAGTTGGCAAAGAAGAATGCCAAAACCGCAACCGAAAATGCAGCAGCAGCAAAACTTGCCCAAGAACGTGCTGAAGAAGCGGCAGAAACGGCAAAGCGCGAAAAGGAAGCGGCCGAAGCTGCGCGAAAAGATGCAGAGGAGAAAAAAATCAGAGCGGAAAAAGCCGAAGCTGAGGCAAAAATCCAGCGCGCCAAAGCGGACGCGAGTGCAATTGCTGCCAAAAAAAGTGCGGCTGAAGCACAAGAACAGCGAAATGAGGCCGTCAAAGCAAAGAACGATGCCGAGCGCAGACGATACCTCTCCATCGCCAAAAGCATGGCATTGAAATCAAAAGAGGTGAACGACCCTGCGGTACAGGCGCTGTTGGCGCAGCAAGCATACAACTTTAACAAGAAGTATGATGGTTATCCGTATGACAACGATATCTACAACGGTCTATACGCAGCCTTAACCAAACAAGAGAATCCTCTTACGATGAGCCTTGAAGGGCACATCAAAGCAGCAAGGGCCGTAGTCACCAACGTGCGCACAAACATGATCTACTCCGGTGGAAGCGATGGTAAGGTGTTTCAGTGGAAACATGCGAAAGATGGTCTTTGGAAAGGCAGCTTGTTGAGCGAGTTTGCAACCCTGCAAGGAACCGAAATGATTCCGCAGTACCAGATCTATTCTATGGACGTGAGCCCGGACGGAAATTTGCTCGCCATTGGCGGGCTGTACCCTACAGACCGCGATGCCAACTATGCGTTACTCATTGATGTAAGCAAGGGCAGCGCTGAACCCAAAAAGATCCCCGGGTTCGTTTCAGACATCGAAAACATCGCCTTCACCCCTGATGGCAAGGGCTTCTTTGCGCGCAGCAACTCCGGCCACAGCATCATGTATTCTGACTTGAGTACTGCCAGGGAGGTCGTGTATTCAAAAGAGAAGATTACCGCGATTGATTTGAGTAATGACGGCAACAAGATTGCAGGCGTTTCAGAAGACGGTAATCTGATTGTCTGGGATGTGAAAAGAAACTTTGCAGCCAACAGCATCAAGATCCTGAGCGGCACTGAAAATGATATATTGGCACTTGCCTTCAACCCCGCGGGTACCGAGGTGGTGGTGGGCGACCAAAACGGAATCATCCGCATCATCAGCCTCGGCCTTGGTTCGGCCAGGCGTGTGCTCACCGGCCATACTGCGATGATCGAACAAATCAAGTTCAGCCACTCAGGTGATTTTATGGCCACCGCCAGTAAAGATAAAACGGTGCGCCTCTGGAACTTGAAAATGCTGAAAGAACAACCGCAGGTGCTGAGCAACAACGACTGGGTCTGGAGCATGGCATTCAGCCCAGATGACGAACAACTGCTGGCCGGGGTTCATTCTACTACAGAGGGAATCACCCGAAATGCTGAAGGCATCACCAAATCAACAAAAGACCACGCCATCCACGCATATCCAACCAAGCTGACAAGCATGACCAACATCTTGTGCGGATATGCAAAACGCAACATGACAAAGGACGAGTGGGAGCTTTTTGTAGCTGACGACTTGAACCGCGAAAAAACCTGCGCAGATTACCCACTCGAGAACAAGTAATGGTATGAAGAGAATTTTATTTTTTGCTTTGATTTTAGCCTTGGCCCTCGAGGGGCTGGCGCAGAACTGTGCACAAACACTGCGCCTCGCACGAAGCACCTACGACCAGGGCAGGTTACATGAATTGGCACCGCTCATAGGGCCATGTCTCAAACTAGGTAACAGTGGTTTTTCTAAACAGGAACGCGTTGAGGCGTACAAACTGCTCACGTTAAGTTATATCTATTTGGAAGAACCGGAAAAAGCAGACAGTGCCATGATCTCGCTGTTGGAAACTGATCACTTTTTTGAACCCAACCAGGCGCTTGACCCCGAAGAGTTCATCGGCCTTTACAGAACATTTCGTACCAAACCGATTTTCAGCTGGGGCATCAAAGGTGGATTAAACATGAGCCTGCCCAACGTTACCTCAAATTACTACATCGCGAACAACGCAAAAGGCAACGGCCAAACCACCGGCAAAATAGGCATACAGGTAGGATTGGTGTTTGAGAAACAACTCTTTCAGCGATGGAAACGGCAGCAGTGGCAGCGTTTTACGCTGGCTCCGGAGTTGCTGCTGGTGCAGCGGGCAATTGATTATTCAAACACGCTTTTCCTCAACTACCAGAGTGGCTCTGACCCACAGACGACCACCAACCTGGTATATTCCGAATCGCAAAGCATGATCGATTTAAACGTCATGCTGCGATACCGGTTAAGACCCAAATCAAAGTTTGACCCCTGGGTAAGCCTCGGGCCTTCAGTCACCTATTTTCTCTCTTCAGCTGTGCCTGCAAACACCACACGCGGCACCACCGGCAACGTGGTAAGTGGTACCGATGTTGATATCACCAGTTCGTATAAAACCCTCACCTACTCTGCCACATTGGGCGTTGGGGCCAGGTATAAGGTCGGTTCACTATATGTCACCCTCGAAACCAGATACCAATATGGGCTCGTCAACGTGGTGAACGAATCCAAGCGATATAACTCACAACTGGCGCTGGACTATGGCGGGGTATTAAATGATTACACGGTGAGCAGTGTTCAACTGTTGGTGGGCGTAAGTGTGCCGGTTTTCAAACCACAAAAACTCAAAAAGAAAAAGAAGTCTTTGAAATAAATGAACATGACGAAGTTTATTCACAACACGCCCATCGCAAAACTCTGTGCACTCTGCTTTGCGCTGACGATCGGTTGCACCCAGGAAAGTGCCGTGGACCCGGCAAAGTCAAGCACTTTCATCAGGTATTTTAATGGGGCATTTGCCGATGAAGCCCAAGCATTGTTGGAGACTCCGGATAATGGCCTTCTGATATTGGCTAACATCAATTTTGAAGGGATAAAAAGGGCTACGTTGATCAAGACAGATGAATTCGGCATCATGCAGTGGCAGAGGTTTTTTCCGGCAATTGACCAGAATGACCCTCCTTCTTATGCCTGCTACGGCATCACGCTGATGCCCGGTGGAGGCTTTGCCATGGTGGGCGAAAACATCACCACCGGCAGTTTGCTCATCATCACCACTGACGCTGACGGCAATACCCCTGTTGTCAATACAGTTGCTTCCGCTCCCGGCAGAAAGGGCGTGGCGGTGGCCGTTAATTCTGCCGGCAATCTGTTTGTGGTGGCAATCAACCCCGTGGCGGCCTCGCAAAATATTTTCCTCTCCGAATTTGCCAAAACCAATACAGCAGGCCCAAATTGGACCAGAAGCTATGGCGCTGGTGCGCTTACCTCTGATGACACCGGTTTGCCCAACAAATTGTTTGTAGATGCCGCAAACAACTGTTACTGGGGTGGCACAGTGCTCAAGGGCTCACCATCAAACCCGGGCATGCGGTTCATGAAGGCTCCGCCCAATGAGCCGAGTGTATTGTTTGACCTGACGATGGGGCGCCCATCCGCGCTAGAAGTGGCCGGTGATATGATTCGCTATGGCAACACTTTCGCATTCATCGGCACAAATCAATCAGCTACACGAGATACTGTTGTTGTGCGCAGGATGACCGAAGGAGGCACGCAGGTTTTTTCTACCGGTTACCTCATTGACAGCCAACAACAACTGACCGGTGAAGTCACCGGCAATAGCTTGGCAGTAGCCCGCGATGGAGGCCTGGTATTGTTGAGTACCGTGGGCATCGGGCCGCCCGGGCAACCCAGTACCAATTTTGACTATTGTTTGGTCAAAATCGATGGCCTGGGCAGCCCTAACCCCGTTTGGACGCGCATCATTGGCGGGCGGTTTAACGAGCGCGGCAAGAACATCATCACCACAAGTGACGGTGGCCATGTGGTGCTTGGCACTACCAGCCTGGCCAACGTGAATACAATTTTATTGATGAAAGTTGACAAAGACGGTAACATTCCGGGGTTTTAAAGTATACAAGCACGTAATCAATTAGGGCTTATGAAAAGATTTTTACTCTACAGCTTCGCATCTCTGGCATCCATTCTCTTACTCTCAAACGCCAGCTACGGGCAAACAATCACAACAGGGGGCGGGCCGTTAACAGCTCTTACTACCACTTATGGAACTGCATCATCCAATACAACATTTACCGCAGAAGGGGCATCTTTAACAGCAAATATCGTAATTACCGCTCCTGCCGGATTTGAGGTTTCGGTCTCTTCGGGAAGTGGATTTTCGTCTTCTATCAGTTTAACTCCTAGCGCAGGAACTGTTTCGACCACCACTATTTATGTTCGATTAGCTGGAAATACCAACCAAGGTTCGTACAGCGGAAATGTTGTGCTGACATCAACTGGTGCAACAACCCAAAATGTTGCCACGGTAGCGAGCACGGTGAATAGGAAAGCCCTGACAATGACTGGTCTAACTGTTCCAGCCAGTAAAATCTATAATGGTAACGATTTGGCAGTTGTTAGCGGAACTCCTACTCTTCAAACTGCCATTGGCATCGGCACCGGTACTCCCTCGGACGGCAAGCCTTACGAAGCGACAGTAAGCATTACGGGGACACCGGTCGGAACTTATAACTCCAAAGACGTAGGAGCAGGAACATCCGTGACCTTCTCAGGCTTGAGTTTAACTGGTACCGGAAGTGGTAACTATACGCTTACGATTCAGAGTCCTGCCAGTGCAACAATTACTGCGAAAGCCCTCACCATCACCGGGGCTACTGTAGCCAATAAAGAATACGATGGAACCGCAACCGCCACATTAGGAGGATCACCTGCATTGAGTGGTGTGTTGGCAGGAGATGCAGCAAACGTTACATTAAATTCAGGTTCAGCTTCTGGCTCTTTTGCCAATGCAAATGTTGGCACCGCCAAACCAGTAACCACCACGGGATACTCCATTTCTGGAACTGCATCGGGGAACTATTCTTTAACGCAGCCAACGTTAGCGGCAGACATCACTGCAAAGCCATTAACCATT
>DHLV01000159.1:11868-12124 GCA_002405445.1 Flammeovirgaceae bacterium UBA4659
GGCAGGAGATGTAGCAAACGTTACCCTTGACGCTTCTGGAATCACTTCCTCAACTTTCTCAACGGCAGCGGTGGGAACAGGTAAGGCTATTACTATCACAGGTACCTATGCAATCGCTGGAACTGCGGCTGGAAATTATTCTCTTACTCAGCCAACGGGTGTAAATGGAGATATTACGGCAAAGCCATTGACCATATCAGTAACTTCATCCTAAAAGAAAGAGATCGGAAAAGCACACGACTAAACACCACACTCT
>DHLV01000018.1:0-254 GCA_002405445.1 Flammeovirgaceae bacterium UBA4659
GCGCGGTGAAGGATTTGACCTGGGCATTGTGGGGGAGCCGGATGTGGAGCGCCGTGCGTTGGTTTGTGAAGACGGAAAACCTTTTGGAGAAGAATACACCTTGGTAGCGGTGGCCGATTATGTGCTAGGCAGAAAGAAAGGTAACACGGTTTCAAATCTTTCCTCAACGCGTGCTTTGCGCGATGTAACCGAGAAAGCGGGCGGGCAGTACACAGCCGCAGCCGTGGGCGAAGTGAATGTTGTAAACGAAATGA
>DHLV01000018.1:615-883 GCA_002405445.1 Flammeovirgaceae bacterium UBA4659
CGAAAAAGTGAACACCATCGATGGGGTGAAGATTGATTTCGAAAAAGAAAAAGAGTGGGTACACCTCCGCAAAAGCAATACGGAACCTATCATACGCATCTATGCGGAATCGCAAAACGAAAAAAGGGCAGATGAATTGGCTAAACGAATCATCAGCGATATCCGGCAATTGATTGGATGACATCCGATGGCATGGGCAGCAAAATTCTGATAAATTTGTGCCCATTATTGTCGCCTATGAGAGTCTACCTCGATAATGCAGCCACCA
>DHLV01000018.1:1007-36777 GCA_002405445.1 Flammeovirgaceae bacterium UBA4659
TCTACCTCGATAATGCAGCCACCACTCCGCTCGACCCTGAAGTATTTGAGGCTATGAAGCCTTTTATGCTGGAGGATTTCGGCAATCCATCTTCCACGCATGCCCATGGACGTAAAGTGCGCGCTGCTATTGAATCGGCACGCAAAAAGGTTGCGGAGCTGCTGAACTGCACACCGGGCGAAATCATTTTTACTTCGGGTGGCACCGAGGCCGACAACACGTTGTTGTGCAACTCAATCAGCACCTATGGCATTCAACATGCCATCTCGTCTCCTATCGAACATCATGCGGTTACTCATACGCTGGAAACAGTTGCCAAAAAAGGTTTGGTGCAATTACATCACGTGCAGCTAGATGAGAAAGGACATGTAGACTTAGGTCATCTTGAAAATTTGTTGCGAGAACATCCCAAAGCTTTGGTCGCGCTCATGCACGCCAACAACGAAATCGGAAATTTGCTTGACCTCGAAAAAGTGGGTGAACTTTGTATGCAGTACAGCGCCTATTTTCAATCTGACACTGTGCAAACCATGGGGCACTATCGCCACGACCTAAAAAAATTAAAAGTGCATGGCCTCACAGCAGCAGCCCATAAATTCCATGGACCAAAGGGTGTGGGCTTCATGTACATCAACAAAGACAAGAAAATTCAGCAACTGATACACGGTGGCGCACAGGAGCGCAACATGCGCGGAGGAACCGAAAATGTGTATGGCATCATCGGCTTGGCAAAGGCATTGGAAATCTGCTACAACGAAATGGCAGAACATGAAAACCACATCAAAAAGTTGAAGTCGCACATGATTGAGAAACTCCGCGAAACTATTCCAGGTGTTTCATTTAATGGCGATTCGGCCAATCTTGAAAAAAGTCTGTACACCGTTTTGAACGTGTCGCTTCCTGAATCGGAAGAAAACGACATGCTTTTGTTCAATCTAGATTTACAAGGCATCTCTGCGTCAGGCGGCAGCGCTTGTTCTAGTGGCGCTTCGACAGGCTCCCATGTTTTGGGTGCGCTGTATCCAAATTCAAACAGAGGAGCGGTACGCTTTTCATTTAGTAAGAACAACACGCTAGAAGAAATCGACTTTGCGGTAGAGAAATTGGCGGATTTGTGTAAGGTGTCTGTCTAGCTTCGGTAGTACTGATTACTCCCAAATCGGTTTATGATTTCTTTCTCCAGCATTTCTCTATTGTCGGGGTGGGCAATGTTCATCAATGCCAACGCGCGCTGATGCAAATTTTTGCCGTACAAATTAGCAACACCATATTCTGTTACGATATAGTGCATATGCGCCCGCGTGGAGACCACACCCGCCCCGGCCTTCAACGTGGGCACAATCTTCGATTCGCCCTTTTTGGTTGCCGATGTAAGCGCGATGATGGGCTTGCCTTTATCGGATAGCGAAGCCCCCCGTATAAAATCCATTTGCCCGCCAACACCCGAGTATTGATAGGTACCAATCGAATCTGCACACACCTGCCCGGTGATATCAATTTCAATAGCACTGTTGATGGCCACTACTTTTGGATTGGTTCGAATCACCCGCGTGTCATTAACATAACTTGCTTCCAAAAAAGCAAAAGCAGGATTATCATTGATGGCCTGGTATAACTTGTCTGTACCAATAGCAAAAGCGGAAACTACCTTACCGGGATGTTTTTTCTTGTACGCATTTGTGATCACCCCTTTTGCCAATAAATCGATGACCCCGTCAGAGAACATTTCTGTGTGGATACCTAAGTCTTTACAATGCTCCAACGATTGGAGAACGGCATCGGGTATTGCGCCAATACCCATCTGCAGCGTGGACCGGTCTTCGACCAAACCAGCAATCAATTTACCGATGGTCTGCTCTGCAGCAGAAATCTTATCAGCGTACCTCACTTGTGGCAGTCCATCGTTGCACTCAACCAGCGCATCAATTTTGCTCACGTGCACAAATCCATCGCCATGAGTACGGGGCATGTTTGGATTCACTTGCGCAATCACCTTCTTAGCATACTTCAAAGCGGATTTTGCAACATCTACCGATGTACCCAACGAACAATAGCCATGTTGATCAGGTGGAGATACATGCAGCATGGCCACATCCAATGGTAAAATGCCTTGTTCAAACAACCTTGAGATCTCGCTCAAGAAGATGGGGATGTACTCGCCATTCTCACCATTGATGTTCTGCCTGATATTGTCTGAAACAAACAATGAGTTAAAATAGAATTTATCTTTAAACTCCGGTTGGGTGATGTCCATTTGCCCGAGCGTGCTCACGGCAATCAACTCCACATTCGATAGGCGCGGTGCTTGGTGGGCAAGTTCTTTTAGCAGTAGCAGCGGAGTGGCAGCACTTCCTTGTACAAACACACGGTGGCCGGGTGCAATCAAACGGACGGCCTCAGACGCAGAAGCATATTGAACAGACATGACGTTTTTATTTTACCCCGAAAGATAGGCCAACATTTAACTTGTTGCGATGATAATTGCCAGGAATTTGCCTAAAAAGAGAATACATCCTTCAAAGGGGTAACGACCCTCACGCGCAGACAATGATGCCAGGAGGCAACGATTGCAATAAAAGCCTTGCGATTGGTTTTCACCATTTAGGCATAAACTGCTGATACTCGCTCGGCAGTAGTGCATTCGCAAATTCTGTTGTATAACTTGGGTTAAAATTCAACAGCATGTCTCAAATGTTTATTTCGATGATCGGGGCCGGCAATTTGGCCTGGCATCTGGCACCCGCGCTGGATAATGCCGGATTTGTGATCAGGGAAGTGTATAGCCGTAACCCGCGGCATGCCGAAGCACTCATCGGTCGGCTGTACCGGGCCGAAGTCAAAACCTCGCTGGATTTTTCTGCAAGCGATTCTGATGTTTTTATTTTGGCAGCGCATGATCATGCCATCAGCTCCATCGCACAGGAGGTCATTCTGCCCGATAACGCCTTGCTGATACACACATCAGGCAGCCAGACCATCGATGTACTGCAATATGCCGCAACCCCGCACCTGGGGGTATTGTACCCATTGCAAACATTTTCGAAAAACAGAAAGGTCGACTTTAAAACGATACCAATATTTTTGGAATCCAATACCGAGGTGGCGGAAAGAGTGCTTTTTGAACTCGCACAGACGCTGAGCAATCAGGTTGCCAAAATCACGGCACAAGAGCGCGGGGCACTACACATCGCGGCCGTATTTGCTTCAAACTTCACCAATCACATGCTGACCATCAGCCGGGAAATATTGCAACAAAACAGCATTGACTTTACTTTTTTGAAGCCCTTGATTCAGGAAACCATTCAAAAGAGTTTATCCATAGGCCCTACGCTGGCACAAACCGGCCCTGCCAGCCGCGGGGATCTGGAGATTTTAGACCGGCACATGGAGTTCTTGAAAGAACGTGCAGACGTGGCCGAAATTTACCGGGTAATAAGCCAGCATATCTTAAACGAACATCAAAAATAAATTTTATCTCATGCCGATTGATGTTACTTTTACCTTCGATTCGTTAATATTTGATCTTTGAATGAAGCATCTCATCCTATGAAAAGATACACCTTGTTTTTCGCCATTCTCATGCTGGGTTCTTTGACGTGTTTTGCACAAAATGCAAAAACCAACGCAGCCAGCGACACAGCCAAAAAAAGCGTCACAGTCGTGCACAAGGGCCAACCACTGTATATTTTAGATGATGTGGAATTGCCCGGATCAGACATAGGCGCGGTAAAGCCGGAAGAAATTGAATCGATCCGCTACTTAAACCAGCAAAAAGAAATCGAGCCTTACGGGGAAAAAGGCAGAAATGGCGTGGTCATCATCACCACCAAAAAATATAAAGCAAAGAAACCGAAATAGCGCTGACACTCTCCCATCAGTTGCCCGCCATTCAGCAGTTTAAGTAATCCGGGTAGCCGGCACAAAATGCCCGGGCGCTTTTGTCTGTGGATCAACGTAACTTGTGCGCGCGTGCCCATTGTACTTTAAGTAATTATTGTTATATTCGCCATAAGATATTCAAAGTAAATTACTTACAGTAATGATACCGATGAAGTTCTATTTCCAGCGCGCACGCGTTTTTGTGTTTCTGATTGCATTTAGCACAGTTTTCTACTGCCTGGCGCAGCTGTTCAAACTATTTTGTGCTTGAGGGGGTGCCGCAGTGCATGCCCATCAGAAAGTACCATTAAATGAGCACACGCGGATGTTTGCAATGAGCAGAATTTTAAGGGAAGGTCGGCATTCCTGTTTTCCTCCGTTTTCAGTACTGGCCAAGTGCACGTGCAAATGTACGATTGTGCTCTATTTCGAATTTTTTGGAACTGCGAAATTCATACTTTTATCTTCAATCTAGATCGTTCATGCGTTGTACAGCTTTTCTTTTGGTCATCATCTCGTTCTCCTGCCTGGCACAAAACCCTGCCTTGCCTTCGGGCGGTCAAGACTCGATTCAACAAGCGGTGTACCGGCAAGCGCTTGAAAAGCTAAAAGATGGAAAATATGCAGCAGCATCAATACAATTTTCGCAACTCATTACCACCGGTTTCTCAAATAAAGAAGTGTACGCAAAGCGGGGGATTGCGAATTTTTATCAAAATGATTTTGAGAAAGCCAAAGCAGACCTGGACGAGGCGGTAAAGGCCCGTATCAACACAGCAGAGGTGTACCAGTTTCGGGGCAATGCCAAATACAAACTCGATGATTTTCAAGGATGCATGGGCGACCTTGAAAAAGCAGTGGCTCTCGGCTTAAAAGATTTTGAAACATTTGCCAACCTGGGCAACGCTAAATTCCGTGCAGAGAACTACAAGGAAGCAATTGCCAACTACGACAAAGCCCTTGCCACCGGCAAAAGAGACCACGTGTTGTACAATAACCGCGGCAAAGCAAAAATAAAACTAAAAGATTTGCCCGGTGCCGTTGCTGATTTTGATGACGCCCTCAAGCTTAAACCCGACTACGACAAAGCCCTGGAAAACCGCGCAGATACTCGCTTTCAATTGAAAGATTGGAAAGGCGCTGCCGCTGACTTTGAAAAAATGATTGCCGGTGGCCGCAGTGATGAGGAACTGTTTCAAAAATTAGGAACATCAAAATTCAACCTCGGTGACTTTGCCGGTTGTGCCGATGCGCTCAAAAAAGTAGTGGCCAAAGGCGTAAAAGACAAAGAAACTTTTAGGATGCTCGGTCTTAGTCTGGCAAAGGCCAATGATTACCAAGGCACCGCCAATGCCTTAGCTGCCGCAGTGTCGCTGGGCGCGACCGACAAAGAAGTTTTTGAACAACTCGGCACTGCTCAATACTTTTTGAAAGATTACAAATCATCCATTGAATCATTAAGCCGGGCTATTGCGGCCGGGCTCTCTTCCAAGGAGGCTTTTTTGTACAAGGGCAATGCTGAGTACATCCAAAAAGATGTTGACAATGCAGTCAAAGATTTGGAAAAGGCCGTTTCGTTGGGCGCTTCTGACTACGATGCCTTCAAGAATTTGGGCGATGCTAAGTTTTTGAAAAATGATTTTGCTGGCGCGATTCAGTACTATAACAAAGCAACTACATTTCCTCAGGCGGATGCCGTGGTTTTCAACAATCGCGGAAAAGCAAAGGCTACGCTGGGCGATTTTGCCGGGGCATTACCAGACTATGACAAAGCCATTTCACTAAAGGCTGATTACACGAAAGCGTACCTTAACCGTGGTGTAGTACGATTCAATCAAAGCGATTACAAAGGATCGTCAGAAGATTTGGAAAAGGCTAAGTCCGAGGGCGATGCAGAGGTGCTGCGCATGCTGGGCGTCTCCAAGTATAATCTGAACGATAAGACTGCAGCGAAAAACTACCTGGAGAGTGCCTCCAAAGCAGGACTGAAAGACGCCAAAGCAAATTACTATCTGGCCAACCTTCGCTATGATGCCGGTGAATTCAAAACTGCCATCGATGCGTACACAGCCGCTGAGGCCGGTGGTGAAAAAGACATCTCACTTTTTGAAAAGAGAGGCAAAGCCTTGTACCAAACACAAGATTTTGGCGGGGCGATTGCCGACTTAGAAAAAGTAAATCAAAAGGGCGCTCCAGATCTGGCCACACTAGAGTTATTAGGGATGGCGTACATGCAGCAACAAAAGACGAAAGACGCGCTGATGAATTTAGAAAAGGCCACCATGCTGGGAAGCAAAAACAAAGACGTGTACTTTCAAGTGGGCAACGGGCGATTTAAAGACAACAATTTTGTGGGTGCGATTGCCGCCTATGATAAAGCAATTGAGTTAGGCGCGAAAGATGAGCTGATATTTAACAATCGCGGAAAAGCAAAACTCAATTCCGCCCAAGCAAAGGAATCAATTGCAGACTTTGACAAAGCATTGCAAGCGAAACCCAACTACCCGCAGGCATTAAAGAACCGAGCAGCCGCGAACTACGCCTTAAAAGACTGGCAAAAAGTAATTGCTGATATTACTGCGTTGGGCAACAATGCGTCTGCCGATGAGCGGGCATTGTCAGGCATGGCGAAATACCAATTGAAAGATTTTGCTGGCGCAATTGCCGATTTGAATAAATCCATTGATGGAGGAACAAAAGAAAAACAAGCGTATTCGCTTCGCGGTAGTTCATATTTTGAAACCCAAGATTTTGCAAAAGCGCTACCCGATTTCAATAAAGCCATTGAACAAGGCGAAACATCGGCAGAAATTTTCTTTAAACGTGGAGCGTGTCGTTTCAATGCGCAAGAATACAAGGCAGCGTTGCCTGATTTGGAGAAAGCGATTGCGAACGGGTACACCGAGGGCACGGTGTATGACATGCGCGGATTTTGCAAACTGGATAACAAAGATGCCGAAGGCGCGTTGGCCGATTTCAACACTGCTATTGAAAAAAATCCAAAGCTGAGCAACGCCTATTACCATCGCGGTGATGCGCAATTCAGAACCGGCAACTTTGCCGGAGCGGTGCAAGACTACAACCAGGCGATCAGCTTGGGCATAGCCGATCAGGTCATTTTCAATAATCGCGGCAAAGCTCACCTCAACTTAGAAAAATATGATGAAGCCATTACTGATTTCTCGACCGCTATCGAAAAGAAGCCGGACTATGTACGGGCTTACGAAAATCGCTCCACGGCATATTATCAATTGACAAGATATGCCGAAGCGATCAAAGATTTAAGGCAAGTGGAGAAACTCACGGAAAAACCATCGCCCGATTTGTTCCAGCAGATAGGAGAAGCCTACTTTGAATTAATGAATTATCCACTGGCGCAAGAATATCTGGACAGGGCGATTGCCGGTGGTAACCGCGACAAAGCCGTGCTTTTTAAACGCGGCAAGTCGCTGGCAGAGCAAAAGGAATATCAACCGGCCCTGCGCGATTTTGATGAAGCCTTGAAAGCAGGCGAAAACACGGTGCGCCTGTTTCGCGAGCGGGCCAATGCGTACTTACGGATTGAAAATCGCAAAGCCGCCCTCGATAACTTGGCCAAAGCGATTGCCCTTGAGCCAAAGAATTCTGATTTGTATTACAACAGCGCTTTGATCAAAGAAGAAGGGCAGGAATTTGAAGGCGCTCAGCAGGACTACGACAAAGCCATCCAGCTGAACCCCAAAGACGCGGCTGCATTTTATGGCCGTGCTGCCTGCAAAGCAGAGCTGGGCGACCCAGGCGCGGGCATCGCAGACTTAGATGATGCCATTGCGATTGACCCAAAAGATGCCAGGTACCACAAACTGCGCGGCAACTTCAACTACGAAATTGGGAACAAAGATGCCGCCTGTACCGATTGGCAAAAGGCAGTAGAACTGGGCGATGCCAAAGCCAAGTTTTCGATTGATCAGTATTGCAAGAAGAAGTAGGTAATCCATTTCGGAAAAATGGCTCAAAGTCTTTTCTTAAAATTTAAACTCTATTCGCTTTGAGTACATCATCACTGCAATTCTTTTACCTCATAAACAACGGTTCTGTTTAGAGTATCAAATTTTATTAGGAACGATTTTTTGCTTGGATTTCTCTTCAGGTAATCAGGGGAATAGCATTTAAACACTTTGTCAAAAGTATCTAAGATATGCTGTGGCACTTCAGTCGATTTGACAATTGAGCCTTTTGTGTACTTGTAATTTGCTGAGATTAAATTATTAAGGTTTGACTTGACGTAGCAATTAATCACCAATTTCTCGTCAGTAAAGCCATAACTCGCCTTCAAAGATCTGGATACATTCTGAAGTGTAGTCTTAAATTCAACTGTGTCGTAATTTGAAAGTTGTGCAGCTATAAATGGCAAATTTGCCAACTTAAACTCTTTCTCTATGGCCCTGCTCTCTAATTCGACTATTCTTAATTCCGCTTGAGTCATTGATCTGTTGCTACAGCCGGAGTATAATATTCCAGCAATGAAAATAGCTATTTGAAAATTACTTGCGTTCATTTAAAGTGACTTCGTTAAACCCAGTCTTCCACAAACCTCCGAAGTCTTTGTGAGACCAATTTCTAACAATGGTCAAAAGTGTAGAACCGTTTTTAATGCAGTTGTCAGCAATTAACGTTTTCTATATCCTTTTTTGCTTTTTTTCTAACAAACTTTCCAATTAAAGCCCCGGCCATTGCAAAGGACATTATCGAAAGACAGATAACCCACCATTTGAAGTCTTCACTTAGACTTTTCATTATAAAACCGGTCAACAATGTCATACAAAGTGCGGTTGGGATTACCCAAACGACTAAAAGCTTTTTGGTGCGCTTAATTAAAAACTCCTCCTTTTGTTTTGATTGCGTCATTGTTTTCTAAGCAGTTAATCCTCACTAAAGCATCAAAGCCATTGCACCTGAGCATGCCAAACCCAAACCAGATGAAAATTGCAAACCAAAAGCCAAACCAACTGGACCACCAGCCAACGCACAGGCAATCCCTCCAATTACAGCACCTGCGGTATCCATAGCACCAATCCTCCCATTACTTGGGGTGGCACCTATTCTTCCATTATTAGGCAACCCAATATTCGAGCTCAGAAAGGATTCCCAATTTGCACGATTTGCTTGCCAATACTGAGATGAGCTTTTTGCAACTGAGATAGCTTGAAACAGTGTTGGTTGCTCTTCTTTGGTAAGAGAATATACCTCGTTTTGAATTGAATTCAAAGAAGATTCCAAAGCATCAAAATCTTGTTCGAAATCTTTTGAGGCATCTAGTACTTTCCTAAAAAGTACATATTGCTGACTTGATAGATTTGGTTTAATAAATCGCTCAATAAGCCCTTGAGATAATTCCTCTACGCTCACGGATTTTCTAGCACTTTTTGCGTTTTGTATATAACTATTGAAGTAAGACGTGACTTCAGAAAGTTGTCTGTCCAATAGACCAATTTGTGCTGGAGTTAAATTTGGATTTTCATCTTGCAAGAAAGATAAAGTTGCCTTCTGGTTTTCTAGAAGTAAATCTGAGACAGTTTTCTGAGAAGATCCGTGAAATTTCATACTCTTTAGGACATAATCAAGTCCCTTGTTATGCATAGTTCCCACCATTTCAAATTGTTTTGGCGAATACTCTTGTTCTATATTTGGTTGGCAGCAAAAGCAAAGCAACGTCACAATTATTGGAAGATTTTTCATGATGGATTGGGTTAATGTTAAATTCAAGTAAACACGCCTTTCTCCTCTTTTAAAGGAAACTCGGCTTTATATACCTTGATGCAAAGTATTACCGCCAACTCCCCATTCCAAACCAAAACCCAAAATACCTGAAAAATCAGGTGGGTTTCATACCTGAATTTTCAGGTATTTTTGTGGTATGGAGCGTTTACCAAAGGGAATTTTGATCGTTGATGACTTGCCCGTGCTGGCAGATGCACTCGCCATGGTACTGAAGAAAAGTTTTCCGCAAACGGAGTTTTACACTGCACTGAATGGCCTAGAGGGGCTGGATCGTATTGAGAACAAGAAAATTGACTTGGTGCTGTTGGATGTAAACATGCCCGAAATGGATGGTTACCAAACGTTTGCCCTCATCAAAAAAAACTACCCCAATCTGAAAGTAATCTTGCTAACGCAGCATGGAGGTAGGGAAATGAAAGAGCATTTCATCAAAAACGGCATCAACGGTATTGTTTTAAAAGGCGAAAAATGGAATCTGGAAGAAGTAATCATGGAAGTTTGGAAAAACGGCACGTGGTTTCCATCTCATATAAAAGAATTACTGGGCGAAAATTTCATAAAATATCATACAGGCGGGCGGAAGCTGCCGCTCAGCAACCGTGACCGGCACCTAATTCAGTTGCTGGGCCAGGGAAAGTCCACTAAAGAAATATCTACGATGATGAACCTTGCAGAAAACACCATCAACAGCTACCGCCAAATGCTGCTCAAACAAACAGGGACAAAAAATTCCGAAGAGCTCATAAAATTTGCCGTTGACAATGGTTTGCTTCGCTGAATGGCTACCATCCTTCAAAAATAATTTGAACATGCAACCCTTTAAACTGATCGAGATTATTAATCTATACACTCAACTCATCTACCCTTCTGCGAATAGATTTCGATGCCACTTTGGAGCCATCTGCCTGCCCATCGTCTTCGGCTTCCAACACCATTCTGCCCTCTTCCCAAAAAAGCCGTACCCAAAGATTTTGGCATTTAGCGTGTTTGAGCGAATTCGCAATAATTTCTTGCACCAACCGATAAACAGCTAACGCTCTGGGGTAACCCAAATCACGTGCTGTACCCAGTGCCTCAAAGTGAATTGAGGTACCTCTTACGCCATCTTTTTTTCGCGCGAATTGGCGTATTGATTCTGTTAAACCAACCTCATCTATGCGCTCGGCTGAATTTCCGGAGGAAATGCTCCTGATTTTATGGGAAAGCACCGAAATTGACGTTGAAAGATTATCCAGAACACGATGTTCGGCAGGTGTCAAGGAGCCTCTCCTCATCAGCGAAATGGTGTATTGCGCTTCTGTTAAATCTGCACCCAAGCCATCATGCAATTCTTGATTTACTTTCTTTCTTTCCAAATCTTTTGCTTTTTCCACTTCCGCCCAAAGCTGTAGCCGGAGGTTGTTCCGTTCGGTTTTACACTTGTCCATCGCAGCATCAGTGCTTGCCCGCTGAGCAAGCACGTTTGTGGCGCTCGCGCTCAAACGCCTGAATTGAAAAAATCGGAATAATAATACTATGTTTATTACTACTGACAGGGCAAGTGATAGAGTCCAGATATCCATACATTTTCAACTCAGTTGAAACCAGGCAGCAAATTACCTGTAAAAAGTGAAAAAAAGCGAGACATCACTTGATGTTAACAAGGACTACATCAAAAAGTTTGGTTGACTTTCTGCGCAGGCACATTCCACACCAGCCCTCAATACATTTGAAGTTGATCAGAAACGTACGTGCGGTGGCCACATAATATTGACCGAAACACCGCGTTGTGTCTTCACTATGCAAAACAGGTGGAAATTGTTTTATGCCCTGGTGGCGTTGGTATGGTCGTTGAGTGCGAAGGGTCAGGAAAACACAAAGGGCGACCGCGCGCCCGAGCCAATAGCGGAGACAACTACCAAAACATCAACGGTGCCACTATCGCGGGCACAAAAACGCAGGCAGCGCCTCATGTTCAAAAAGCCAAACGTAAAACGTACCGCACGCTACGAGTACTACAAGCGAATGGAGTTGGTGGCCAGAGAAAAGCAGAAAATGCTGCGGATGATGGCCAAACCGCAGTACTCAGATTTTGCCTACTTTGGGCATAAACGTAAACCCAGGCGCCACCTGCCTTACGCCATGAGGTATTGTAAGGAGTGTGGAATTAGACACTAGTGGATTATTGATTTGAGATTGTTGATTTGCGAATTTAGATTTGCAATAAATCACTTGTGTGGACATAGCCCAATACATCGAACATACCAACCTAAGTCCTACGGTTACCATCAAAGACATTGATAAGTTGGTGGAAGAGGCAAAGCAATTTCAATTCTTGGGCGTTTGCGTCCCACCGTTTTGGGTCAAGCGCGCGCAACGCGAAATCGGCAAAGAGAAGATTCTGCTCGTGACAGTAGTCGGTTTTCCGTTGGGTTATTCCATGACGGAAACCAAACTCGATGAAATCAAACGCGCCATCGACAATGGGGCCGATGAAGTTGATGTGGTGTGGAATTTATCATCATTCAAAACGGGCATGCCCTGGACAAAAATTGAAATTGGCAAGTGCAGTAAACTCACGCATGATCACCACAAAATTTTAAAAGTGATTATCGAGACGGCCTACTTGACAGCCGATGAAATAGTTGTAGCCTGCAAGATGTGTGCTGATGCCGGGGCAGACTTTGTAAAAACGTCAACCGGATTTGCCCCCGCAGGTGCGAGAACAGATGACATTCTGCTGATGCGAAAGTCGTTGCCCACCCATATTGGCATCAAAGCTTCGGGCGGCATCAAAACAAAAGAGCAGACAATCGCTTTGCTCAATGCAGGTGCTGATCGCATCGGCACCTCTTCAGGGGTAAACATCGTGGCCGATTAACTGCCGTTAGCTCGTAATCAGTACTGCAAACAAAAGCACTATTGAGCGTAAAGTACACAGGCATCTGACCGTTGTAGCGTTAAATTTCGTAGCTTAGGCCTTCAAACCTTACCGTACATGAACGAGTTTTTATCTGCCCTTTACCCTTTTGAGAACGATATACCTGTACAACACCAACTCAGCGATCAAATCGAGCAGCACGAGTACCTCATCAACGGTGAATTGCGCATTTGGTCTGGCACATTAAACCCCGTAGCAAGCCCGGTTTTTTTGAAGGAGGGCACCGGCCACAAGCAAAAAGTCATCGGCAGTACTCCACTGCTCACCAAACATGAAGCATTGCAAGCGCTGGATGCTGCCGTTAAAGCCTACGACCTTGGGCATGGCGCATGGCCCACCATGAGCGTGACGCAACGCATTGAACACGTGGAGAACTTTCTGAAAGCCATGCGCACCAAGCGTGAAGAGGTGGTGCGCTTGCTCATGTGGGAAATCGGAAAGTCACTGAAAGATTCAGAAAAGGAATTTGACCGCACCTGCGATTACATTGTGGATACAATCAAGGCGTTAAAGGAACTTGATAGAAACTCTGCCAAGTTGGTGGAAGAACAAGGATTTATGGCGCAGATCAGGCGCGTGCCGTTGGGTGTGGCGTTGTGCATGGGGCCGTTCAATTACCCGTTAAATGAAACATTCACCACATTGATTCCCGCACTCATCATGGGCAACACCGTGGTGTTCAAGCCCGCCAAATATGGTGTATTGCTGGTGCGTCCGTTGTTGGAAGCCTTCCGCGATCACTTTCCCCCTGGCGTCATCAATATCATTTACGGGCGTGGCCGCGATACGGTAGGCGCTTTGATGGAAACCGGGAAGATTGATGTCTTTGCTTTCATCGGCACCAATAAAGGAGCAAACGATTTGAAAAAATTGCACCCCAAACCCCATCGGTTGAAATCTATTTTGGGATTGGATGCGAAAAACCCTGCCATTGTGCTGGCCGATGCCGACATCGATAATGCGGTTACCGAATGCATCACGGGCTCACTTTCGTTTAATGGTCAGCGATGCACGGCCCTGAAAATTTTGTTTGTGCATCAATCCATCGTTGAAAAGTTTACACAAAACTTTTTAGCGGAAGTAAAAAAGTTAAAACCCGGAATGCCATGGGATGCAGGCGTAGGCCTCACACCGTTGCCCGAGCCTGGCAAAACCGACTACCTGAAAGGATTGGTAGACAATGCCAAAGCCAATGGGGCAAATGTGTTGAATGAAAACGGTGGTGAGATGTTTCACTCATTCTTCTACCCTGCCGTAGTCTATCCTGTAAACGAAAAAATGAATTTGTACCACGAGGAGCAATTTGGGCCTGTGGTGCCGATTGTGCCGTTCAGCGATGAGAAAGAAGCCATTGATTATGTGGTGAACTCCAACTTTGGGCAGCAGGTGAGCATCTTCGGCAACGAATCTAAAAAACTAGCGATGCTGATGGATGCGTTTGTGAACCAGGTGGGGCGGATTAACGTGAATACCCAAAGCCAACGTGGACCCGATACCTTTCCCTTCAACGGGCGAAAAGACTCTGCCGAAGGTACGCTATCGATTGCCGATGCCTTACGTGTGTTCTCTATGCGCACCATCGTAGCTGCGAAGAGCACCGATGCCAACAAGCAAATTATTTCGCAGATCATCAAAAACAAGGAGTCTGCTTTTTTGAGTACAGATTATATTTTTTAAGAGTGCAAATGTGGGTTCTACATTGGTGGAACAAGTAAAACATTGTTGACAAATGTCGTTTCAATGATCACATCGTTCAACAAAACCACCCTTCACTTTTTCCAAGCAACTCATCTTTCGTTTGCTTACATTCACACGCTAAAACCTCAACATGTATGGCAACTTATCAACTGCAAATCAACGGAAAAACGCTTCAAGCAGATGTAGAGCCTGACACACCCCTGCTATGGGTGCTGCGCGATTCGCTGGGCCTGCTCGGCACCAAGTATGGTTGCGGCATCGGGCAGTGCGGTGCTTGTACGGTGCACATCAACGGCAGTGCGGTGCGCTCATGTTCGTTGCCGGTATCGGCTATCGGCACTAAAAAAGTGACCACGATCGAAGGCCTTTCGGAGAAAGGTACTCACCCCGTGCAGCAGGCGTGGGATGAAGTGGATGTGGCGCAGTGTGGGTATTGTCAAGCGGGGCAAATCATGACGGCTGCCGCGTTGCTGGCCAAAAACCCAAAGCCATCTTCAGAACAAATTGACACGGCTATGAATGCGAATCTCTGTAGGTGTGGCACGTATCACCGCATCCGCGAAGCAGTGGTAGTGGCATCGAATAAGATAACGAAATAATTTTTTGTCAGCCTGAGCCAGGCGAAGGCGGTTTTCGTCAAGATCAAACTGACAACAGCAGACTCAAACTGACAATCATTTTCAAAATGAAAAATATGGAAACAATTGAAAAAACCAGTAGGCGGAATTTTTTGAAAATAGCCGCACTCTCGAGTGGCGGATTGGTACTGGGCTTCCATTGGAGCGACAGTGCCGCTACAACTTTCAAGGTTGTGAACGATGAAGCAATGCTGAGCGAGCACAACTTCAATAGCTATTTGTCTATCTCCACAGACGACATCATCACAATATTTTCGCCCAACCCCGAGTTGGGGCAAAACATCAAAACTTCATTCCCGATGATTGTGGCCGAAGAGTTGGATGCGGATTGGAGCAAGGTGAAAGTGTTACAAGCCGCGCTCGACACGAAAAAATACGAGCGACAACTGACAGGCGGCAGCGGTGCCATTCCACATTCGTGGGAACGCTTGCGCAAAGCAGGTGCCACGGCCAGACATTTGTTGGTGGAAGCAGCCGCGAAAAAATGGAATGTTGCTTCGTCAGCGTTGGTGACGGAAAATGGGCGAGTCATCGACAAAGCAAATAATCGTTCACTCAACTACGGAGAGTTAGTGACAGATGCGGCTACGATGGCGGTGCCTGTCGAGGTGAAATTGAAAGACAAAAAGGATTTCAAAATCATTGGCAAGGCGATAAAGAATGTAGAGAACGAGGCCATTTTCACGGGTAAGCCATTGTTCGGGTTGGATTTTTATCGCGAAGGAATGTTGCACGCCATGGTTCAACGACCCGTTGGATTTGGCATGAAAATAAAGTCGGTGGATAGCGCGGCCGCGAAGGCTGTGCCGGGCATCATCGATATTGTGCAATTCAAAAACAATGTGGCTGTGGTCGGCAAATCTACCTGGCAAATCATTAAAGCGCGCAAACTACTCAAAGTCGAGTACGAACCAGAAGGCACTGTTGAAAGTACCGCTGACCACGACAGACTTTTTAAAGAGTTGCTGAATAGCAAAGACGCCACGGTGCGCAGAAAAGATGGCGATGTGGATGCTGCTTTTAAAACGGCCGCGAAGGTAATCTCGAAAGAATATCAATGTCCTTTCATTCCGCACAATCCGCTGGAGCCCATGAACTTTTTCGCGCATGTGCGTCTGGATGGCGTAGAGCTAGTCGGCCCCACGCAAACACCCGACCGTGCGCGCGGTGAAGTGGCCAAGCTTTTGAACATTGACCCTGAAAAAATCACCGTAGAAATTACCCGATTGGGTGGCGGCTTTGGAAGACGGTTGTACACGGATTATGTATTGGAAGCAGCCGAGCTTTCCAGCACTTTAAAAGCACCTGTAAAAGTTACCTGGCTGCGAGAAGATGATATGAGTGGTGGCACATATCGCCCTGCGGTGCGCTACCGGTTTGAAGCAGCGTTGGATGCCAGTGGAAATTTGATTGGATATATGTTGAGAGGTGTGGGCATGAATTCGGGCAACCCCACGCGCGAAGATAACTTCCCATCGGGAGCGGTAGAGAATTTGTTGATTGACTCTGTGGAACATAAGTCGAGCATCACCACGGGTGCGTGGCGTGCACCCATCACCAATTTTTTGGCGTATGCCGAGCAAGCGTTTTTGGATGAAGTGGCGATGGAAGCCAAACAAGACCCTGTTCAGTTTCGCCTAAACCTTTTGGAGAAAGCAAAAAAATCACCCACCGGTGCAATCAAGTACGATATCGACCGAATGAAGGCAGTGATTGAATTAGCGGCTGAAAAAGCAAACTGGGGCAAAAAGAAAAATGTGGCGCAGGGGTTCAGTGTCTATTTCTCGCACCGATCGTATGTGGCGCAAGTGGCGGAAGTCGAAATCAAAAACGGAAAACCTACGCTGCAAAAAATCACTGCGGCAGCTGATTGTGGCGTGGTCGTAAACCTAAGTGGTGCCATGCAACAAGTGCGCGGTGGCATTGTGGATGGACTCGGTCATGCATTCTACGGAAACCTAACTTTCAAAAATGGCGAACCCGAGCAAAAGAACTTCAATACCTATCGATTGATTCGGTTGAAAGAGATTCCTGAGATTGATGTACACTTTGTAAACAACGGCATTGACCCGACCGGGTTGGGCGAGCCAGCGTTGCCACCCACGGGAGGTGCCGTGGCCAATGCATTCTTCAAAGCAACAGGCAAACGATTGTACAATCAGCCGTTCTTTAAGCAGGATGCGCTGGAGGGTGTGCAGTTAGGGACGAAGGGGTGATTTGATGCTGGGGCAGTTAATCAACGCAAAGGGTAACGATAAATGAGACTATTTTCTAAAATAAGTTTAAAGTCAACGAAGCTCAGTGATTTTCTAAAATATGCTCTCGGAGAAATCTTGCTAATTGTGCTCGGTATCTTAGTCGCGTTTCAGTTGAGTAGTTGGGCTGACAATAACAAGGCTAAAAAAATTGAAGTCCAAACTTTAAAAGATATAAAAGAGGCTCTACAACTTGACAAGAACGACCTTGAGTTTAACATATACTTGTATAATAAGGTCATTACGTCTTGTGATACCATCCTCGCACTTCTTGACGGCAAATTGAGCTATGGCCCCAAAATGAACAAGTATTTCTCGGGGCCTTGCTTGGTGGCAGTTTTCTATAGCAATGTGGGGCCTTATGAGACATTAAAATCAAGAGGCCTAGAAATCATTTCTAATGACTCGATAAGAAATAGAATCGTTCGAACTTATGAGTTCAACTACAACGGCCTTAAAAAATTTGAGTCACAACTTACTGACTACGTCCAGACTGTTGAAAAGACTTTTTATCCATCCTATTTTGACGAAAGTTATCCGTTTGACACCAACAATTGGAATCTATATGGAGACATGGCTCCTAATGATTTTGCAAAATTACAGCAAAGCAAAGAGTATGTTCATTTTATCAAGACAATCAGGAATAAGACCGATTTCTTTCTTAAGGCGACTTATATTGGGACTAACAAAAGAACTGGGCAATTGATAAACTACTTGACTTCTGAAATTAAGAGGTTGGAGTAAGGGGCGCATCAGTTAACGACAAACACAAATCCCCTTTTCAGGGGATTTCAATGAATTGGAAAAGACCTAACTTTCTATCTCAAGTAAAACCTCAATGAAATCACTTACCACACTCATCTTGTTTTTGGTCATTGCCCAAGGCAATGCGCAAAACCTACTCAACAGAGCAAAAGCCAAAGCGGCACAAGAAGTAAATAAAATTGAAAATGCTGCCACGGGTAACACAAACACTGCATCATCCAATCAAAATAAATTAAGTGCAAACGTTACACGGACGGTAATCACAGCCCTCAATCAAGGCGAAGTTTTCGACTACCAAGAAAGCTGCATCGATTTGGGTTCATCGCTCAACCAAATTGAATTTGTGCTGCGTAGCGGCAGCAAGTGTTTCAGCTTCAAGAATGGAACCCGCGCGCCCATTCCCTGCCCCTCAGGCGGGTGCGCTTCAAAACCGAATTGCAGCTACCAAGTTTTACGCAGGGTGTCTGCCGATGAAGAGTCAAATAAATACATCGTAAAAGAAGCGGGCTCGGCCGATCAAGCGCAGCAAATGCCAGGCTTGTCTGCCGAACAACTTAAGATGATGGAATCGATGATGACTAAAGAGCAAATTGCTGAAATGAAGAAAAGCATGGTAGAGGCGCAAAAAGCTATGAAAGAATCCAACTTTACACTTTCCATTAACTTTCGCGAAAAAAAATACGGTCCTTATAAATACATAGATCTTTACCTGAATAGCTCGAACTCCATTTTTTGTGCGATGGTGGGCGATGGAGCTGATTTGAAAATTATTTCCTCGGTATCCGCAAAAGCGATTGAATTGAAAGGCGTGACTCCAATTTTTGCTCCATTAATTTCGCCTGACGGCTCCGAATTTGGGCAAATCGTGCAAAACTCACAAACCCAACAAAATGAATTACTCACGGGCTCTGGCAAACGGTACGCTGTACCCAATGCCGCAACTTATAGCACACAATCAGTTTGGTTTACAAACGGCAATCACGTTGCTTATTTAAATGAAACACAGTTGTTGTTAGATGGCAAGGTGGTGAAAACATTTGAAAATGCCCTGAACATTGAGCCCTGCGATGTGTTTGTAGGTACGGATGGCAAAAGCGTAACGGCAATCGTAGAAAATGAAATTCTGTTTGCCGATGGCGACACCTATGCCTACCCCATGGCGCTTGGCATTTACAAAGAAGCAAGTGGCAACTTCTTCAAATGGCTGGCGCTAGAAGGTAAAGAGTTGGTGCTTTATAAGAAGCCGAATTAGTCAAATGGTCTCCCTCACCCATTGCGATTTTTCGTTAACGCAGTGCATCAATGCCCTCCCGCTCGGGAGAGCGCAGCACAAACTTATCAGGCTTGAAATGTTTTTTGGGTGAGGGGATATCAGACTTTTGTTGAAAACCCGTGTGAAGTCTTGAGAGATAAACTGTTTTTCTGCTTAGTAGTCTTGGCTACTACTCTTCCTTCTCACGCGCAAGAAGATTACAAAAAGATTTTTGGGCGAGACTACGAACAAGCTGCTGCTTTTTTGGCAAAAGAGAAATGGATTGGTGAGCGCATTAATGGTTACGGTTTGCCGGTGGATGAAGTATTGGCAGTGGTGTTTCCTGAATTGATACGGTTTAATTCTATTCAAGATAAAATAGAAGTACTGGCACTTGAATCGCTTTACATTCAATACGGAAAATCGTACGCTAACTTTTCCATTGGCCGTTTCCAAATCAAACCCTCATTTGTAGAAATGCTGGAAAACAAAATTCTGGAATCAAAATCACCAATAGCCGTTTGGCTAAAGTTGACACCCAGCGATACCGTGCAAAACGAATCGAACCGTCATAAGCGTTTGCAAAAAATGAAGCGTTTAGAAAGTGCTGTAGATTATGTTTGCGCGTTTTATGCTTGGACAGAAAAAACTCAATCCTACTGGCCAAACTTAGAAACCAAAATAAAGTACCTGGCTACCGCCTATAATGCGGGTTTCTATTTACCAGAAAACGAAATCAAAAAACTACAAAACAAAAAGTTCTTTCATGTGGGATGGGTACCCACCAAGAAATTTTGCTACGCAGATGTGTCGTGGTGTTATTATGAGTCACTACTTTGACTAAGTATTGTTGCGAGATTCGTCAGTCGCAATCAGTTATAAACCTAAGTGCAGAGTATCAGGTTCGCGACTTCAAAATTGAAAGTCACTATTGGGGATGATAAACCTTCACCGCCTCCGCATAAACTTTCGTTTTATCGAGCGTCATGGGTTTTGTTTTTTGCTGCACAAATAGCTCCATTTGGTCTGCATAATGCGGGCTGTCGGCTTTGTTAGACGCACCGTAGCTATTGATGGTTTCTATCTCGCGGCCGTCTTTGGTAAACTTCACCAACTCAATGTACGATTCGCCTTGTTCGCCTTTCACGCGGCCATCTTTATAAGGCATGGAGCGCATCGATGAAATGACATCTGGCAAGCCAGGCAAGGCTACTTCTTTTTTTCCACGCACAAGCTTTTGATACTCCGCCAATAAAATATTTGTACGCCCAAAATACTTCATCAAATATTCTTTCGCATCGCGAACTAACTGTACCGCCTTTGCTTCAGATAAAGAACGATAGGTAGCGCCCTTGGCTTGCTCGCCCACCACTTTGTAATAGATAACACCAAACAGCGCTGCTCCTTTGCTATTAATGTCTGTGTTTCTATCCCAATCGCGCAAGGTTTTGATTTGCTCTTGAATGTCGGGGTACTTCCGCTCATCTAACAAAAACAAAGAGTCTGCTTTGGTTCGGTAAAACAATGTATCGGGCAATCGCAAGTCATATTTGATTTGCTTGAATTGTTCGTAGTTGATTTTATCAAACGTTGAAATCAATTGCATGAACCGCTTGCTGCGGTTGTTCTCGTTGGTTTCATAGCCCATGGTCGAGTCAAAATCTTTGACATTTAAGTTATCCGTTGCAGCAGAGCCATTGAAGGGCGAGTGATTACTATTGAACAAATAGCCACTAGCGGGATTTAGATACTGGGGTAAATCGCTGATGGGATGAAACTGATTCCACAGCGTTTCAGAAGTATTTCCCGGCAAGGTACTCTCCCAGTTGTAACCGTTTTTACGGATGGGCAACTTGCCATTACTTAAATAATAAATGGTATCATAACGATCGGCATATACCACATTGTAGCCGGGTAGCGCGCCCATGTCGATTGCTTTTTTGAACTGGGTGAAGTTTTTGGCTTTGTTCATGCGCCACCATTGCTCTAAGGCCCGTATGTCGAAGAACGGTCCCGTGCGAATGGCAAACGCGCCACGTTTAGTCACCATGGTGGGGCCAAACTTACTATTGTAGATTTTCTTCTTCACCCCGATTTTAATGCCCGCCACTTTTACCTTCAATCGAACAGTTTCTTCTTGCAGCGTCTGCCATTCGCCATCGAATTTATACTGCATCGCATTTTGCGAATTTAACTCAAGTTGATACACATCCGTTTTGTCCGGATTGTTGACAGTGTGTGCCCAGCCCAGGTATTCATTGCATCCGTGCAAAATACTGGGTGCACCCGGAAACAAAGCACCCAAAATATTCCAGCCTTCCTCACTGCACAAGTGTGCCTCATACCACGATACCGGCCCTTCCAAGGGTTGATGGGAATTGATGGCGAGGTACACATTGCCGTCAACAGTTTTGTTAGAGTTGAATGCATATCCATTCGATCCGCACATTTGCCATTTGGCCAATGGCACGGTTCCTTTGGTGATCTGATTCAAAGCCTGGTCCACACCACAACTAATTGCTAACTGCAAAACAGAATACGTGAGAATATCTGTGGGTCTGATTGGGAAGAGTTTCCTCATCAGCACTTCACCCGGGTGGGCATCTGCATACGCATTGATTCCCTGCGCATAGGCTTCTAAGATCTTTTTGTATGCCGGTGACAGATCATTTTCATAGCGACTTTCGACAATCTCGCGGCAGCGCAAAAAATAAACAACATAATCGATAGTGGCGCCCTCTCTGCCAGAAAGTTGCCCGAGCATAGACCTGCCCGCCATCAAACCTTTTTGAATCGTTTTGAAATCGTCTTCTGCATTTGCCCATGCCAGCCCATACGCCACGCCTGCATCGGTAGGTGCGAAAATGTGCGGCACCCCCCATTTGTCGCGCACAATATCGATAAGGGCGGGATTCGTTGACTGTGCATACGCGGGCAATGCAGTGACGCAAAAGATAAAGTAACAGATTACTGATAATCTCATACCGTTACTTGCAGTCTAGTGTGTTTCATTTGTGCGAACCAGTAACAATCCCCCTATTTCCACCACCGTAAATGTTGCGTAACAAACCATGAAAAATATGATGTTTGCCCTGCTGCCTGGCACGTCTAGCCGCAAGATCAAAAAAACAGAAATGCCCGCGAGGATAAATTTCGCAAAAATGGATAGCATGTAATAAGTTATTAAGGCAAAGTTCTTACCTGTAGGCACATTGCTTTTTACCTTTTTCAACAGCAAAAAAATGATGATCGTCACAATTGCCATGCCCCACAATATTGGCCGGGTAAAAGATGGTGGCGGCAAGGCCAGTGCGTGTGCTCCTAATCCTAAAACGAGGCTCAGCATTGTAGTGCCGACTACAAAAAACCAAAACCCACGGTCAATTTTCATTTTCGTTGTTGAGCGTCCGGTACAATTGATACATGGTGCCGGCAAAGGAGAGTAGTACAAACGAAAGCAGAAACACGGGAAACTTGAGTTGAAGGTACCGGTCTAATCTCAGGCCAATGTAAGCGGCCGCACCAATGGTGGTAAGTAGCTGAATTCCCAACCCGCTGTACTTGAGAAGCCTTTTGTCCATCCGCTTATTTTGTGGAGCCCGGCACAAAAAACGAAACGATGTTAGTTCAATCGTATCTCCTGCGGTGCGCTGGCTGACCGCACACCATGATGATCGCTGTGCTTTAATTCTTTGATGGTGCCCATTCTACAACCTCCGTTAAATACTGCGCCAGGTTCGACCACCAGTTTGCCCGTGCTGATGTCGCCATGAATTACTGCTGTGGACTTCAGCACCAGCACTTCGGCAATGTCGATTTTGCCCTTCACCTCACCCTCTATGTCGGCATTTTGTGCCGAAATGTTACCTTCAATATGGCTGGAGTGCCCGAGCGCGACCTTCGATTTTGATTTGATATTTCCCAAGATCCGTCCTTCGATGCGTATGTTGCCGTGAGTGTCGATGTTACCCTCTAGCACAGTGCCTTTACCGATTACGTTGCTGGAATTGCTTATTTCTTCTGCCGCACGCTTCTGCTCTTTGGTGGTCAACATGATTGTGTCTTTTAAAATGTAACAAATTCTTCCGGATCGAGTGCATTACCATTGTACCACAACTCAAAGTGAAGATGTGGCCCATCAGTCATTTCACCGCTATTGCCAACGATTGAGATGATGTCGCCAGCACTGACAAAGCTACCAACTTTTTTTAATAAACCCGCATTGTGCTTGTACACTGACATCAGGTTACCGCGGTGCTGCACTGCTATCACATAACCTGAGTCCTGTGTCCAACTGGCCAACACTACTGTGCCATCGGCCACACACTTCACAGGTTCGTTTGTCTTAGCCACCACATCCACACCAAAATGCAGTTTTTTTACATCATACTTGTCGCTGATAAAGCCGGTGATGGGCGTAAAGAAAAACACTCCTTGCAAGTCTCGGTACTTACTTCGGTAGGCGACCGTAGTATACTCCGATTGCTCAAACTCTTTTCTGAATTGCGAATCCTCGGGCGTCAGTTTCATATCACCGATGGGCTTCACCGGGTCTGACTTCAGCCCTTTGGCAGGGTCTGAGAATCCACTTGAGGTATCGCCACTCAAGATTTTTTGGAGGTTTTGAATGAACAAGTCTTTTCGTTCCACTTCAACTGCCAGCGAGTCTACCTTGCCCGCCAGTGTATACAGTTTCTTGTTATTTTCGGTAATCTCGTACTTGGGGTCAAACCACTTTGCCAATAGCGTCTTCGACAAAAAGAGACTGCCTGTAAAAACTAAAAAGAAAACCGAAACCGCCACCACCAACAGCTTGGCATAGGTAAACCCGATGGAAGTTTTTTCGGCCAGGTTATCTTCGTTGCGGATCACCAACTGGTATTTGTTGGTGAGGCGTTCAGAAAGCGTTTTTTTGGGCTTCAAACTGACTAAATTTGCGCGAAGTTAGGGAATTCCCCCCAATCAGCGTGCTACGCTTTGATTCCAGTCGTAGACCTTATCAGAAATCTCGGTGAGTAGGTCGGGATCTTTTTCTATCGCATTTCCAATGACGATTACATCGGCTCCCGCTTCCAGCGCAGCAATCGCTTTGCGGCCTGTATCGATGCCACCACCCACAATTAACGGAACGGTGATTGTTTTGCGCACTGAACTGATCATTTTCGCACTGATTTCGTTCTCGGCACCACTGCCCGCATCGAGGTAAATCAACCGCAGACCCAGCATTTCACCTGCCAACGCTGTGCAGGCCGCCAACGAATATTTGTCTTCGGGTATGGGCATTGTATTGCTGATGTAAGCAACTGATGTAGGTCTGCCCGAGTTGATCAAAATGTAGCCTGTGGGCATCACCTCAAGTTTGTTGCTTTTCAAAATGGGGGCTGCGATCACGTGCTGGCCAATCAACAGTTCGGCATTTCGCCCGGAAATTAACGACAGAAAAAGCAACGCATCCGCGGATGGATCAATCTGCAAAGAGCTGCCCGGAAAAATCACAACAGGAATGGAAACACTGTCTTTGATATGTTTGACCACATCACCCAAATTAGTGGTGGTAACCAGGCTGCCGCCAACGAAAAAAAAATCCACACAATTCTCGTTTGCCAATCTGATGAGCGGGTTGAGCTGATCAGGGCTTTCCACCTTATCCGGGTCTACCAGCACTGCAATCGACTTTTTGCCATCGCGTCTTCTGCTTTCCAGCGTATTAAGAATCTGCATTTTCCTTTTTTCTTGTTTTCAAAAATTCGGCAAGTGCATCTTTTGCCATGTCAAGCAACAACAGCAAGGCTGTGTCGGCTATTTTTGAACCAATAGAAGCTACAATACCCGGAGTTTGATCGGCCGGTTCCTCTTGAATGTTAGGCTCGGCCTGTACATGAACATTTGTTGATCTTTTCTTTTTCCTGCCAGAACTGAGCTGAGTGACCAACAGATAGGTAACAGCCAGGGTGCCTCCGATAATGAGCGTATTCTTCAACACCTTTTCCGTGCGCTCAGAAACGTGCTTCACCTCTCTTTCGAGTTCACGTTTATGTCGCTCGCTTGTTTCGAGTAGTTTTTTGCGTTCAGGATTTTGTGTTTCGAGTAGTTCCATAACTATGGTCTATGATTCCGGCCGTTCTTTGTGCTTGATCATTTCATTAAAGTGGTGCTCTATTTTTTTGCTGATGGCTTTTCTGAATGCCAAAAAAACAATGCAAGGTAATCCATAAACAGCCGCCACCAACCAGTATCCCACAAAAGAGTCGGTAAAAAAAGTATTGAGGTACTGGGCCAGCCCTACACTGAAAAAAATTAAGAACAAGAAAGCCAGAAGCAATGCAGCTGCCACCACCAGCCCGCGCGCCAGCGTACGCGAAACCTCCTCCCGAATTTCAAGCTTCACCAGGGCAACCTGCGTTTCAACATAACCCGACAAATGATCGACCAGGTTGTCTAATTTAAAAAGTTTGATGAGTGTGCTTTTGATATCCATGGTTAGAACTCAAATAAAACATGCCCTTTTTCAACGCTGTCGCCTTTCTTCACTTTCACCGCCTTGATCACCCCCTCGCCTGGAGACTTTAACACATTTTCCATCTTCATGGCCTCCAAAATAAGCAAAGAATCGCCTGTTTGAACTGTGTCTCCGGCCTTCACTTTCAAGTCCACAATCAAACCGGGCATCGGGGCTTTCAGATTATTGAGCTTGCCGGCAGCAGCGTTGGCGATGCCCATTTTTTGCAACATCAGATCAAATTTGTCTTTCAGAGACACGGTGTAAAAACGGCCGTTGATTTTGAATGTAAACACCTTGGCATCTCGGTCACTCTTCGTCAGCTCTACGTTGAAGGTGTTGTGTTCGTGTAAAATATGATAATGGCGATCAGATATTTTCACGAGATCCCACGCCAGTGGTTGCTGATTGATCAACACAAGGTCACCCTGTGCCTGCACTTCAAACATTTTTTCGTTTACGGTTGCTTGTGCCATGGCCATTATATGCTTTGCGATCACAAGTTACGATTTTAGGGTGATATTTTATCTTGTTACTTTTTCAAGATCCACTTCATCAGCGGCCCGCTCGTCATGCTGGTAACCAGTGCCATTACCACCAGCGAAACGAACACACGCTCATTGATTAATCCGTTTTCAAGGGCTATCAGCCCTAAAATAATTTCCATGGCCCCGCGTGCGTTCATGCCAAAGCCTGCCGCCATGGATTCGCGCCACGTAAAACCGCCCAGCCGCGTGCCGAGTCCGCTGCCGATAATTTTTCCGGCAAACGCTATGATGATGATGATGACTGTTAAGGCAAGGTCAAAATTGGTAATAAAGTTGACACGCAACCCAATTGCCACAAAGAACAAAGGCGCAAAAACGTTATTGATAAACTGATGCACAATTTCTTTTGCCCGTTCGCTGAAGTGCACCGAATCGCCAAATGCTACGCCCATGATGAAAGCACCAAATATCGCGTGTATGCCAATGTACTCGGTAAATGCAGCGCCCAGGAAGCAAAATGCCAACGAAACGCTGAGTACACTGCCGGGCCATGCCATCTTCTTGTTGATCCACGGGAGCAGGCGGTTGAGTACCCCGCGGCCCAAGGTGAGCATGACAGCCGCAAAGCCAATCGTCAGTAATATGGTGTTAAGAAAGGATGAACCCTCTGCCCCTTTTCCGATCATCCCCAAAATCACTGAAAAGATGATCCAGCCAATCACGTCATCGATCATTGCAGAGGCGACAACCAGCAAACCCATGCGCGACTTAAACAAGCCCAAGTCCATGAGTATACGCACAATGACTGGGAGCGCGGAAATAGCCATGGCGGTGCCCATGAAGAGCGCAAATACAAACTTCGCGTGCTTATCGGCCAACCCAAAAAAATCAGGAAAAAGGTACGGAAACAGGAAGCCCAATAAAAAAGGCACAACCAAACCGAACAAACTGGTGATGATAGACTGCCTGCCTTGCTGCCAAACAATGTGCAGGTCTACTTCCAGGCCTGCGATAAACAGCAGCATGACAACTGCCACTTGAACAAAGCCTGCCAATACCACCCCCGAGTGTACGTCTTTTGGAAACAGAGCATCAAACCATTCGGGCTGAATCATTCCCAGCACAGTGGGGCCGATGATAATGCCTGCTACAATTTCGCCTACAACAGCCGGCTGCTTTAGCCTGCGTGCCATTTCTGCCAGCACCCGGCCCATCAGCAACATGGCACTCAACTGTACCAGCAAAATCATCATCTCGTGGTGTGTGAGTTTACTCATGTGTGCGCGACTTTACGACCAATAAATTACATGGCAGGTTGCCAAAGATGTATTCCAAATCATGTGGAAACAAACGGTCGAGCAGCATCAACCGCTCGCGTGGCGCACTCACCACCAACAGGTCAGCTTTTTTCCGTTCGGCAAAGCGCGCTAACTCAAAACCTGATTTGCCCGATAGCATTTTGATACTCACTTTTAGACCTTGGTGAGGAATCTGTGCCAGCATCTTTTCAACTTGTTCCACTTCATTCCGCACCAATTCCTGCTTCACCTCGGTGTACTCTTCTTCATTGCATTGCTCGTGAGCGGCCAATGTAAGCCCAAGCAGCTTCAATTCACGAATAATATGAACCCATGATGCGTGGCCCAGCTGCGCAAACCGGCATGCTGCCTGCAGCGCAAGCTCAGTATGCGGCCCCTCCTCTGCATTGACCACCACGTTGTAGATTGGCAGCTCGTCTTTGGAAGGGTTTTGAACCATCAGCACCGAACAGGTAGCCTTGCGCATGATTTGGCGCGCCACAGAACCGATATATGTTTGAATGAGGTTCTCCTTCTTCAGGGCGCCTGCAACCAGCAAATCAATGCTTTGGTCGTGGCAAAAATCCAGAATCTCTGGCACAACGCTGCCCTCGCGCCAAATCAGTTTGTGCGGAATGGCTGATAGGTTCGCTTCATGCAAGAGCTGCTCAAGTTGATCTTTTTCTTCGGGTGTTTGCTTTCCAATATGCACCAACACCAGTTCAGCATTCAACTGCACTGATAGCCGCGATGCCACTTTCAACAGCGCCACTGCCGTGGGTGAAATCGCCACAGCCAACCCAATTTTGCGAACCACAAAACCCATAACAACTACAAGGTAGTAAAAGTGTGCCTCAGTTGGAGTAGCTTTCAGTAGTATTTATTCGTGGTATTCGTGGTGATGACTGCTTTCGCTCGAGCGATTACGAAGTCAACGGGCTCCGGGAACATTTAAGCTTAGTCGCATTTTTGGCTTGTTCCTATTTACTGAATATGCACTCAAATTCCTTCACGCATCGGTTGGCCAATCGCCACCAGGCGTTATCTTTGCAGACTTATGGCAGCGACAGAAGATAATTTATTGAAGAGCATCATATCCCACGCAAAAGAGTACGGGTTTGTTTTTCCTTCCAGCGAAATTTATGATGGTCTGAGTGCCGTATACGACTATGGGCAAAATGGCGCAGAGTTAAAGAATAACATTAAAGAATACTGGTGGAAGTTTATGACCATGCTCCACGATAACATAGTGGGCATTGACTCTGCCATTTTTATGCACCCCACTATTTGGAAAGCCAGCGGCCACGTAGATGCTTTCAACGACCCGATGGTAGATAACAAGGACTCTAAAAAGCGCTACCGTGCAGATGTGTTGGTGGAAGATGCCATTTCCAAAATGCAGGAAAAAATTGACAAAGAAGTTGAAAAGGCTGCGAAAAGGTTTGAGAATTTTGACAAGGCCATGTTTGTTAGCACCAATGCGCGGGTGCTGGAATATCAAAAGAAAATTGACGAAGCCAACGCACGGCTGAAGGATGCCATAAGCAACGGCAACATGGAAGCCCTAAAACAGTTGATCGTTGACCTGGAGATAACAGACCCATTCTCCGGAACACGGAATTGGACGGACGTGCGGCAGTTCAACTTGATGTTTTCTACCGAGATGGGTTCGGTGGCTGACGATGCCAGCAAAATCTACCTGCGCCCAGAAACGGCACAGGGCATTTTTGTAAACTTCCTGAACGTGCAGAAAACAGGGCGCATGAAGATCCCTTTTGGCATAGCCCAAATCGGCAAGGCTTTCCGCAATGAAATAGTGGCGCGCCAATTCATTTTCCGCATGCGCGAATTTGAGCAAATGGAGATGCAGTTTTTTGTGAAGCCGGGAGACGAAATGAGATGGTACGAATTCTGGAAAGAAAAAAGATTGAACTGGCACCAGGCTCTTGGTCTGGGAAACAACAACTATCGGTTCCATACCCATTTGAATCTGGCACATTACGCCAACGCTGCGTGCGATATCCAATTCAATTTTCCGATGGGCTTCAAAGAACTCGAAGGAATACACAGCCGCACCGATTTTGACCTCAAGAGTCATGAAAAATACTCTTGCAAAAAACTTCAATACTTTGATGCCGAAGATAACCAGAATTACATACCCTATGTAGTGGAGACATCCGTTGGCTTAGACCGCATGTTTTTGTCGGTACTGTCAGCTGCCTATCAAGAGGAAAAACTAGAAGACGGCACCGATCGGGTAGTGCTGCGCATCCCCGCGGCACTCGCCCCCAATAAGGTGGCAGTTTTGCCATTGATGAAAAAGGATGGGTTGCCCGAAAAAGCAATGGAGATATTCAATCATTTAAAATTTGACTTCCGTTGTTTCTATGAAGAGAAGGACGCCATCGGAAAGCGCTATCGAAGACAAGATGCCATTGGCACACCGTATTGCGTAACCGTTGATCACCAAACGCTGCAAGATAACACCGTGACGCTGCGCAACCGAGATACAATGAAGCAAGATCGTATACACACCGAACAGCTAAAACAGATTATTCAGGAGTCGGTGTCTTTGTCGTCTCTGTTAAAAAAAATTTAGTGGGCATCTAGATAACCTTTTGTAAGTTGTCAGGCTGTGCTGATCGAAGCCTTTGGAAGCAAATTTCAAATAGTTATATTATGTCCACCTCATCGTGGCATGGTTTTTAGACATGCCCTAATGTGAAAAGCGCCCTGCTGGCAGGTTTAGTAAGGTTGGCCATTTGGGCCTACCAGGAAATACGTTTCCGGTTTTACCTCGCACCGGTTTTTCATCGTTTTCTTCATCACAAATTCAATTACTACACCGTTTTGCCATGGAAGCATAAGCTTGCGTTTTTGCGCGTGGCCAAACGGCATTATGAGGGATTCGAATTCATCGCACGCGACAAGCTCAATGTAACACGGGCCATGAAGTTGATTATCAGCAGCGCGGCAGCACAGCTCACCTTGTTTTTGCCCAAGCAAAGCTTAGATTTCTACCACCGTATTGTGCTCTATACCGATTTTTACCATTCTAGCATTACACAACGCAAGCACAAGGGCGAGGTAAACCCTGGTTTAAGCACCATTGTGTTTAGCTGGCGCGGTATTCAACAAGGGCTGCAACATAAATCGGATGGCATTAATCTGTTGCTGCATGAGTTTGCACATGCTCTGTGGCTTGAGCAAAAGATTACTCATGAATACGATGTGTTTGAGCCCCATTTGGTAACAGCGTTTGAGCAATACGCTTATTCAGAAATGAAACAACTGCAAGCAAATGAGCAGCATTTCTTCAGGGCTTATGCTTTTGAAAACATGGAAGAATTTTTTGCAGTAGCAGTGGAGAATTTTTTTGAAAGGCCAGTGGCGTTTCTTCAAGAGCAGCCCAAACTTTATCGTATCTTAGCAACGCTTTTTCAACAAGACCCCTCACAATATCATGCACCCATCAGTGAACAAAAATCTGTTTTTCGTGAAGGAACACGTTAAACTGTTTAAAGCAGCCAATAGCTTTGATATTATTGACCCGCAAACCATGCAAACTGTTTTGCATTGCAAAGAGGAAAACCTGGGCTTCTTTACCAAGCTGTTGCGTTTTTCGGATTATAAACGGATGACCCCGTTTAACATGGAAATCAAAACACCCGAAGGCCAACGGATTCTTACCGTACGCAGGGGAGTATCCATTTTTCTTTCCACTGTTGAAGTATTAGACGAGCGCAATCAACTCATTGGAAAATTCAAACAGAAGATCTTCTCTATTGGAGGAAAATTTGAAGTGGTGGATGGCAGCGAACGGCCGTTGTGCATGTTGAAAGGCAAATGGACAAGCTGGGATTTTAAGTTTGTAGCCAACGATGGAAAAGAGTTTGCCACCGTTACCAAAAAGTGGAGCGGAATTGGAAAGGAATTGTTCACCTCAGCCGATAACTACATCTTACAGATCAGCCATGAAGTACCCGCTGACAATCCACTTCGGTTATTAATTTTGGCCGCGGTAATGTGTATCGACTTGGTTTTAAAAGAGTAACGGATGAATTGGTCTGAACTCCTCTCTTCAAAGCGCCCAGGGACTACAACCGACACCATAGAATCATCGCGTAGCGCGTTTGAGCAAGACTATGATCGCATTATTTTCTCGCATCCGTTTAGGCGCCTGCAAGATAAAACACAGGTACACCCTTTACCCGAACATGACTTTGTGCACACACGTCTCACCCACAGCCTAGAGGTATCGAGCGTAGGGCGTTCGCTTGGCAAAAAGGTAGGAGAGGTGATTCTGCAGCGCCATGCTCATTTAAACAAGAACTTTACGCTATTTGATTTTGGTGCCATTGTTGCATCTGCTTCGCTGACCCACGATCTGGGTAACCCGCCATTCGGGCATGCAGGCGAAGATGCCCTGTCCGATTTCTTTCTTCACCACGCAGAGGGAAAAATATTTCAGCAACAGGTGACTAAATCACAGTGGGCTGACCTTGTACGATTTGAAGGTAACGCCCAGGGTTTTCGTATCCTCAACAAAGCGCAGTACGGCTTAAAGTTAACCGCAGCCACCTTGGGCGCTTTTACCAAATACCCGTGCCCGGCAGAATTTCCGGACAGAGACAAATCAAAAAAGAGTCAAAACAAATTCAGTTTCTTTCAATCTGAAGCAAGTGCTTTTCAGGCGGTGGCAGAGCATGTGGGCCTGGTGCAAATTGGTGAACAAGCGTGGTGCCGCCACCCGTTGGCTTTTTTGGTAGAAGCGGCTGACGACATCTGTTACAGCATCATCGATTTGGAAGACGGCTGCCGACTAGGTTTGGTAAGTTTTACCGACACGGTGGAGATGATGGCCACGATTGTTGGAAATCAGTTTGATCCGGACAAACTGAGCAGGCACATTAGCCTGAATGAAAAACTCGGTGTGCTACGCGCCATGGCCATCGGAAAACTGGTAGACGGCTGTACTACCATATTTTTAGACGAAGAAAACAACATACTCAATGGCAAGTTTGACCGCGCCCTTACAGATGCTAGTGTACATCACCACGCTCTCAGCAAAATCAGCAAAACATCCATTGAAAAAATATATCGGGCCAGACATGTGGTGGAAATCGAAGCCACCGGGCACGAAGTGCTGCCCGGATTGATTCATGAGTTTTGCCGGGCTGGATTTCACCTGGCGCAAAAAGATCGCTCCAGAAAATATTCAAATCTGGCTTTGCTGCTTCCCGAGGAAGTTCGATGGCACATCGGCCATCAGCCCGACAATGTGTATGCAGTGCTTCGCCAGGTTGTTGATTTTGTTTCAGGGCTTACCGATCGTCATGCCATCTCTCTCTACAAAAAAATCAAAGGTGTATCATACTGATTTTTCATAACTTGCAATGCAACCATGGAAGTATACGGTAGAATTTTGCTTATTGCTATGCCGGCATTTTTGGTGCTGGTGCTATTTGAAAAATGTTGGGGCTGGCGCAAGGGCTTTGATACCGTGCGCACCAACGATATGATTTCAAGCCTGAGCTCAGGTATCACCAATGTGACCAAAGATGTACTCGGCCTGAGTGTGATTGTTATTTCCTATCCGTGGCTGTTGAGTAAAATGGCGATCGTACACGTGGGCTCCGGTGTTTTTACTTTTTTCATCGCCTTTATGGCGTTGGATTTTGCTGGCTATTGGGTGCACCGTATTGCCCACGAGTACAACCTTTTTTGGAATAACCACATTATCCACCACAGTAGCGAGGAATTTAATCTAGCGTGTGCACTGCGGCAAAGCATCTCATCAATCATCAAGATATTTGCAGTTTTTCTGATTCCGGCCGCATTATTGGGCGTGCCCGCAAACGTGATAGCCGTGGTGGCGCCCCTGCATTTGTTTGCCCAGTTTTGGTATCACACACGTCATATCGGCAAAATGGGCATACTTGAAAACATCATGGTTACACCTTCACATCACCGCGTGCACCACGCCATCAACCCTGAGTACCTGGATAAGAACTATTCGCAGATTTTTATTTTCTGGGACAAACTGTTTGGAACCTTTCAACAAGAACTGCCAAACGTTAGCCCCGTGTACGGAGTGACGCGCCCTGTGAGAACCTGGAATCCCATCAAAATCAATTTTGTTCATCTTTGGCTGTTGATAAAAGATGCATGGCATACCAGCAGCTACCTTGATAAGCTGAGGATTTGGTTTATGCCACTGGGGTGGCGGCCTGCCGATGTGGTGAGTAAATTTCCGGTTTACAAGATCTCCGATGTGCACCATTTTGAAAAGTACAACCCGTTCACACCGGTTCAGTTAAAGGTTTGGTGCTGGTTTCAACTCACCGCGTTGTTGGTATTCATCAGCTATCTGTTTGGCAACATTGCTACCATCGGTAGCCCAATGATATACGTTTACGGCCTTTTCATTTTTTTGAGTGTTTATTCGCTGACCGACCTGCTTGACAAGAACCGTTATGCTTTCGTTTGGGAAACTGTCAGATCAGGCATGGGTATTTACATCTTGGTTGCAACAGATAATTGGTTCGGAGCATGTGAACATGCACCGTGGTGCATGTGGGTGTTAGGCGTGTATTTTTCCATTTCGGTGTTGGGTGCATTTTTCCTCTCACAGCTTAATGAGCAGGAGCAGGAGCAGCAACTGGAAATCAAACGTCTGTAAGCTCTGTGCCGGCAATCTCCAAGATCAACTTCTCGCTATAGGCCATGGCGGGAGTTTGGTAGCCCGGCATTAAATTACCTTTTAATATTTTTTCAGCAATCAGCACTGCCGTCTCGGCCGTCAGTTTATAACCACTCAGGGTTTGCAAACGACTCTCGCAAATTCTACCAGCAGCATCAGTCACTTTGCCCCACAAAAAACTACGCCCACTCTCGCGCTTTTCTTCACTGGGTCCGGCAGGTTTTTTGTCGATTTGCTTCAGCATGAACTTTTTTACCCAATTGAGCCGCAGCAGCCAATTCATATAGTTGCTGCGCTTTGCGTTAGCAATCATACTTTCGGTGGCGCCTGTATAAACTTCTATGTTCGGTATACCGGTGCTCCGCCATGCGGTAGAGATATCACCCCAGGGAATGCAGAGCGTTTTGCTTTTGAATGTACCAAAGTCAACTTCTAAAACCTTTGAGCCCAGTGCCGAGTAAACCAGCACGCCATCTTTTCGGATCAGCCCTCCAAAACCAAGCCCTTCCGTCATACTCTTGGCCGTGCCGCGCGAAAGCCCTCCTTTCGACATGGTAAAAGCGAGTTGTAAATGAGTAGCCGATGGCAATCGGTTCTTTAAATGGAGCGCGAGGCAGTCAGAGGGTACAACATCGAAACCCGTTCCGGGCATCAGCATGATACCTTTGCCTTTTGCCTCTGCATCCAGCTTTGCCAAAGACTCAAACACCTGATGCTCCCCTGTAATATCAGTATAGTGGGTTTTGGTTTGCAAACAGGCCTTTGCCATGGATGCCGCAGTGTGCTTGAACGGACCCGCACAATGGATCACCACCGCAGCAGGCGTTAACAGTTGAACAAGTTTTTCATATTCAGATGTGTCGACCACTTCAAACGGGTAGCCGGTTTCTGAGGCCTGCTTTTGAAGTGCCTGCTCATTTCTGCCGGACAGGCATACGTTAAGTTTCTTCTGCTTGCACAGTTGTACAATCAACCTGCCCGTGTAACCATACGAGCCGTACACCACAATAAGATCAGCTTGTTTCATGTCTGTCAATTCAATCGTTCAACTTCCGTTACAAAATATTTGGTATCGCCTCGCCAAAAAAAAATCATCATGCGTTCGGTGTATTTGAGGCTCACCCGCTCCCCACTTAGCGAAGCTTCTTCCAGTGTTTTGATCACGTCAGTGCGATCTGTTTCCACAGAGAAATCAAATGACTCGGATACGATGTTGGGAGATTTATTGGCACCAAATGTCTGCAGGTTGAGCTGACCCTCGTAAGTTTTAAAAACCCATCCCTTCTTGCTGATTTTGACCACCATGCCCGACCGGATTCCATTTGAATAAGACCCCCAGTAAGCAAAGGAAAAAAGTGCTAACAACACAATTATTGCAACCCATGCAATTCGCTTCGTCCATTTAAGAATAAACATACCTTGGTATTTTGGATTGGATATTTAATGTTTGAAAATAGTCTTTCTATTCAACTTTACATAAAAAAATAATGCGGAGGCAAAAACCATCATGGAAATGAACTGCGAGATGGTGAGATGATGTTGGATCATAAACCCTCTTTCCTGGTCTCCCCGAAAGTTCTCAAGCACAACGCGGCCCAGCGCATACGTCATCAAG
>DHLV01000018.1:36924-49637 GCA_002405445.1 Flammeovirgaceae bacterium UBA4659
AGCGCATACGTCATCAAATAGATCATAAACATTTGGCCATCAAATTTTCTTCGCGCTTTCATCAGCAACAAGGCAGTCATCAATAAAAAGATAAAAGCTGATTCATATAGCTGGGTGGGGTGTAGAAGCACGCCTTTGGGGTTTGCCTGGCACAGCGGATCAGAAAAAACCACTCCAAAACGGCTACTGGTGGGTAAGCCGTAGCAACAACCAGCCATGAAACAACCCATTCTGCCGAAACCATGCACAATGCAGGTGACAATGGCCATTACATCTAGCATGGCAAGTGTGGGTATGTGGTTGCGCTTGAAATACCACAACATCAAAGGAATTGCCGTCAGCAGCGACCCATAAAAAACAAAACCGCTGCCAGAAAAAAGTTTGGTAGGGTTCTCGAGATAATAGGCGGGCGCTTCAAGTATCAAAAATAGTTTTCCGCCTGCTACACCACCGATAATCAGTAACAAAAACAATGTGTTGGCCTGGTCAAAACTCCAGCCAAAATTGATTTTTCCCTGCCACCACATATAAAGCCCCCCCACCATGGCGCCCAAGGCGATAAAGAAACCGTAGGTGTACACGGTGAAATCACCAATGGTGAACAAAACCGGGTGCATGATTAAAAACTTTCGGCTAACACGATATAGTAATTTACCTCACCGTTGTTGCCTGTAGCAACATCCAGGCGCAGGTTGAGCTTCTCCTGCCGCAATACTGCAAAACGAAGCCCTATGCCGACTGCCGGCTTAATTCTTTCCCAGGAAAAATCACTGAAATCACTGGCCACCTCCCCTGCCGATGCAAATGCAACCCCGGCAAAACGCCCTTCGATCGGAAAGCGGTACTCTGCCTGCACCGTGATGGCTTTTTTATCGCGGTAGCGGCCGGCAAAGTAGCCACGCATCATATTGTTGCCGCCCAGTATGGCCAGGTTACGGTAGGGCACATTTCCAAAATTAAATGTGTTGAAGCTTTGGAGGGCGAGGATGCTGTTGCCCGTTACCTTGATAAACTTACGAAAATCAATTTCCAGAACCCTAAAATCATAATCGCTGACAAACCCCTTGTTGAAATCAGAAAACTTTACCCTGAAGAGTGCACCTCTGTCGGATTGATAGGCATGATTTCGGGAGTCGAAATTGATGAACAAGCTATAGCCGAAAACAGTGTAATCTCTAAGGTCGTAGGCGCCCAATACCTGATCTCGTTCAAAGTATCCACCCGGCTCGTATTCAAGATTAAAAACACGCTGAAAGTCAAAACCTCCACCCAAAAAAAGATTGCCCTTGACTTTGCGGTAAAGTTGGGGGTTGATGTAAAATTGGGTAAACGTGTAGCTCTCCGGCTTGTTGCCGTCCGTTCGGTTTCCGAGCCCCCAAAACTTATCCGGAAACTTGCTGAATGAATTCTCAAAACGAATAATATATCGCTCTCTGGGAAGAAAAATATTGGCACCCAGCGCTATCAGTATTTGATTATTGAGTGTGTAAATCAACCCCGAAGGAATTGTAGAAACACGTAGCGCAGTATCTTTTTTATTGGTTTTAAAGATAAATGCATTGGCAAGCCCAAACACCCAGTTGGTTTCAACAGACCTTGCCGTAAGCGGAAAAATAAGCAACCTGTTTTTAAAGGGCTTTTCAGTAGAGTCCTTTTTGGACAGTGGCGTAGAGATATCTGTTTGGGCGCACAAAACCAAAGATGCAAACAGAAACACAAAGACAAGAGGCAAGCGCATCTTTTTGAATAACTACAATACCAATGAGCATACAAATATCGACATTCGAGGGCACAAAAAAAGCCTCTCATAGCAGAGAGGCTCGAATAGTGCTAGTCGGTGGCGCTTACTCGTTTCTTTGTCTTTCTTTGTATTTCTTAATTTGATTCCTCAGCGCCTCAGTGGCTAAATCAGTGGCTGCCTCAAACGAACGGGCTTGCTCCTTTGCAAATAGCTGAGATCCCGGAACTTTCACCTTTATTTCTACCGTCTTGTTTTCTACACCGGTGTTATTTAGCCGCAAGAAGACTTCACCATCAACCACGCGGTCATAAAATGTCTCTAATTTGTCAACCTTTTTTTGAATAAAGTCGACCAACTTACGGTCGGCATCAAAATGGATGGAATGAACTTGTAATCTCATACAGATAGAAATTTAAAGTGGAACATATTACCAGATGCAATTCATTTATGCTTTGGGGTGAGCTTGTTCAAATGCCTTTTTCAACTTTTCCATAGAGTTGTGCGTGTACACTTGGGTGGCCGCCAAACTGCTATGGCCCAGCAAGTCTTTTACTGCGTTTATTTCGGCTCCTTTGTTCAACAAATGAGTGGCGTATGTGTGCCGCAACACGTGTGGGCTCTTCTTCTCTACAGATGAAAACCCCTTCAGGTACTTTTTTACGATTCGGTTCACCAACATTGGGTACAGCGGCTCGCCCTTATCCGTAACAAATAGCAGGCCATGATCTTGTTTTTCAATTTCCAGATTTCTGACCTTGATGTAACCGTCAACCAGATGAGCAAGATGCACCGTAAAGGGAATAACTCTTTCTTTGTTCCTTTTTCCCAAAACTTTGAGCGTGCGGTCTTTGAGGTTTACCCGGTTTTCTTTGAGGTTGATCAATTCGGATAAACGAATTCCGGTGCCGTAAAAAAGCTCCAAAAGCAACTGATCTCGCAAACCCTCGTGGCTGTTTCCAAAAGCAACATGATCGAGCATTTTATTGGTGTCTTCCTCTTTCACAAAATGAGGAATTCGCTTGGGCGACTTGAGCAATTTGATTTTTTGCATTGGGTTTTGCACAATGAGACCCTTTTTCAATAGGTACTTGTAAAAAGACCGAAGGCATGCAATTTTCCGATTAATGCTCGAGTTGCCAATCCCGTCTTCCACCAAACTAACGATCCAAGACCGCACCAGCCCGTAATTTGCCTCGCCAGGCCGGCAATTGAAATCTCCGGCTAAGAATTGCTCAAATTGTCTCAAATCGGTTTCATAGCTTAAAACCGTTTTCGCGCTATACCTCTTCTCGAATTGAAGATATTTTAAAAAAGAATCTATCATTCACTGCGCAACCCTGCCCTTGTGCAGTGTGAATATAAAAAAAAATCCCTGTCCGGAAGAAACCGCCCAGGGTTTGTTTAAAAAATGTCTATAAAATGTTCGTAAACCCCTCAGTAATTCTGATTGGCGTACATCTTCTGCTTGTAGGCAGCGCGGATGATTTCACTTCTCCGTTTCACCGAAGGCTTGGTGAAAGACGTGCGGGCGCGCAAATTCTTCAACATCCCGGTTTTTTCAAATTTCTTCTTAAAGCGCTTGAGAGCCTTGTCAATCGATTCGTTTTCTTTGATTGTGACGATTAGCATCTGTTTTTTGTTTGGGCTGCAAATATAGCTTTTTTACGAGCAAATCAACAAATCTATTTCAAAATCGAACGCGAAATCACCAGTTTCTGGATCTCCGAAGTGCCCTCCCCGATTGTGCATAGCTTTGCATCTCGGTAGTATTTCTCTGCCGGGAAGTCTTTGGTGTAACCATATCCGCCAAAGATTTGCACCCCGTCATTGGCAATTTCAACAGCAATTTCGGAGGCAAACAGTTTGGCCATTGCCGATTCGCGGTTGACACTCATGCCTCTGTTTTTGAGGTCTGCCGCACGGAAAGTCAACAACTTGGCGGCTTCCACTTTGGTGGCCATTTCCGCCAATTTAAACGAAATACCCTGAAAATTTGCGATTGGCTGATTGAATTGATGGCGTTCTTTTGAATATTTCAATGCCGCCAGGTAGGCGCCCTCCGCAATCCCCAAACTAAGGGCTGCAATGGATATGCGCCCACCATCCAATACTTTTAACGACTGCACAAAGCCCTCACCCTCGTTACCCATCAGTTGGCTCTTGTGAACTCTGCAGTCGGTAAATATCAGCTCGGCTGTTTCAGATGCGCGCATTCCCAATTTGTTCTCTTTTTTTCCCGCACTGAACCCGTTCGTTCCACGCTCTATAATAAATGCAGACATGCCGCGCGAGTCGCCCACCGCCCCGGTGCGCGCAATCACCACCGCAACCTCACCTGACTTACCATGTGTGATGAAATTCTTGGCACCGTTGATCACGTAGTAGTCACCATCCTTTACGGCTACCGTTCGCATATTGCCGGCATCCGATCCGGTGTTGGGTTCCGTGAGCCCCCAAGCACCAATCCACTCGGCAGTGGCCAACTTCGGCAGGTACTTCTGTTTTTGTTCCTCGCTGCCAAACTGCAAGATGTGGCCGGTGCACAGCGAATTGTGTGCTGCCATTGACAAGCCGATTGAACCATCAATCTTGGCAAGCTCTGAAATCGCTGTTACATACTCGTGGTAACCAAAACCTGAACCGCCATACGCCTCCGGCACCAACACCCCCATCAGGCCCAAACCTCCCAACTTGCGAAATAAATCTACCGGAAAATGCTGGTTTTCATCCCATTCCATCATGTAGGGGCGTATTTCCTTTTGACCGAAGTCACGGATCATTTGGGCGACCATCCTTTGATTTTCAGATTCCAGAAAGCTGATCGCTGCCTGCTGCTCAACCATCGATTCCATGCGAGTATTCATTTAAATTGCCTGCAAACCTACAAAATCATTAAGAGAACCCAACGAGTGTTAGTTTGTTTTGTTGCAGAATTCCAATTTTTTTGTGTCGGATAAGCGCAGTGAGGCTATTCAACCCAAATAGCGTATTTTTGTCGACTTTTTGCACCCCAAAAGCCCTGAAAAATGAATATTGCAGTTGTAGGAACCGGTTATGTAGGACTTGTTACCGGAACTTGCTTTTCCGAAACCGGGAACAATGTTGTCTGTATCGATATTGATAAATCAAAAGTTGACAAGCTCACCAACGGCAAAATAACGATCTACGAACCTGGTCTCGAGTTGCTTTTCGAACGAAACCTCAGGCAGGGCCGGCTTCGCTTTACCACTAGCCTTGCCGATGGCATCCAGCACGCAAAAGTGGTTTTTCTGGCATTGCCAACGCCACCAGGTGAAGATGGTTCGGCAGACCTGAAGTACATTTTGGGCGTAGCCGAAGAACTCGGCCCATTATTAAAAGACTATGTGGTGGTGGTTGACAAGAGTACCGTGCCGGTAGGCACCGCTGATAAGGTGCGAACAAGAATCGCGTTGAAGGCAAAAGTGCCGTTTGACGTGGTATCAAACCCCGAGTTTCTGCGCGAAGGCGTTGCAGTAGAAGATTTTATGAAACCCGAACGAGTGGTAATCGGCACCAACTCCCAACGTGCGCGCAAGGTAATGGAGGCGCTGTATTCTCCGTTTGTGCGCCAGGGCAATCCCATTGTTTTCATGGATGAGCGTTCGGCTGAACTGACCAAATATGCGGCCAACTCCTTTCTGGCCACCAAAATTTCATTTATGAATGAGATCGCAAACCTGTGCGAGTTGGTAGGCGCTGATGTTGACTCGGTGCGAAAGGGAATCGGCACGGACAGCCGAATTGGCAAAAGATTTTTGTTCCCCGGCATTGGCTATGGAGGCAGTTGCTTTCCGAAAGACGTGCAGGCACTCGAAAAATCATCGTCAGACGTGAACTACGACTTCAAAATACTAAAGGCGGTGATGGATGTAAATGAAGCTCAGAAAACAAAACTTATCCCTCGCATCAAGGATTACTTTCGTGGCGAGTTGAAGGGCAAAGTTTTTGCGATGTGGGGCCTGGCCTTCAAACCGCACACTGATGATGTGCGCGAAGCACCCTCGCTATACAACATCGAAGAACTGCTTCAGGCTGGCGCGGTGGTGCGGGCGCATGATCCGGAATCGATGGAAAATGTGAAGCGACTTTTTGGCAACCGGATCCAGTTTTTTGATACACCCTATGAAGCCGCACAAGGGGCTGACGCGATCTTTATTGCAACTGAGTGGCCCGAGTTTCGCACGCCTGATTTCGACCAACTGGCGTCCATTTTGAAAAACAGGGTGATTTTTGATGGAAGAAACTTATACGACCTTTCAACGATGAAGGATTTGAATTTTACCTACATCAGCATTGGCCGCGAATCAATCTATGCGTAAAAGAGTTCTCATCACCGGTGCCGCGGGTTTCCTCGGCTCACATCTTTCCGATCGGTTTATCAAAGAAGGTTACCGCGTGGTGGCCATGGATAACCTGATCACAGGCGATTTGCGCAACATCGAGCACCTTTTCAAGTTAGAGCAGTTTGAATTCTATCACCACGATGTTTCAAAATTTGTATATGTGCCGGGGCAGTTGGATTACATCATGCATTTCGCATCGCCTGCCAGCCCAATTGACTATCTAAAAATTCCCATCCAAACGCTGAAAGTAGGATCGCTTGGTATTCACAACTTACTGGGCTTGGCTCGTGCAAAGAAGGCACGAATAATGATCGCCTCCACGTCTGAAGTATATGGCGACCCTACCGTGCACCCGCAACCCGAAGAATACCTGGGCAATGTGAATGCCGTTGGCCCCCGCGGGGTGTATGACGAAGCCAAGCGTTTCCAGGAAGCCATGACAATGGCATACCACACCTTTCACAGATTGGAAACGCGCATCGTTCGCATCTTTAACACCTATGGCCCGCGGATGCGGTTGAACGATGGCCGCGTATTACCGGCATTTATCGGGCAGGCATTGCGTGGCGAGGACCTGACCGTTTTTGGCGATGGTTCGCAAACCCGTTCGTTTTGCTATGTTGATGATTTGGTAGAAGGCATTTATCGGTTGCTACTATCCGATTATGTGCAACCGATGAACATCGGCAACCCCAACGAAATCACCATTCGCGATTTTGCCGAGGAGATTATCAAACTTACGGGCACAACGCAAAAAGTTATTTATCAGCCTTTACCCAAAGACGACCCAAAACAAAGAAGGCCTGACATCACCAAAGCCAAAAATATGCTCGGATGGGAGCCAAAAGTTTCGCGGGCCGATGGGTTGAAGTTGACCTACGAGTACTTCAAATCGCTGCCACGCGAGGTGCTTTACGAACGCGAGCACAAGAATTTTGATAGCTACATCAAGTAAAAAATCGCGTTGCTGTTATTCTTCATCGTACAACACGTGAAGAACTGTAGAACCCACTGCTGTGAGCGTCTCGTGACTGATGATGCCGATGTTGTCTCTCGTGGTGTGGTGGTAATCCCCAAAAAAACCCACGCCAGCCTGATAGTGCACAATGTCAATCATGGGGATTTTTGCGATCTGATTGATGAATAGATGGTCATCTGTGATTCCTGCAACATTTTGCTTCACAAAATAATCTGAGTAGCCAAGCTTACCAGCCATATCCCACACTTTCTTTACAGTCTGACCCGCATATTCCAACGACACTCCCTCGCGATAAAATTGCGAGCGGCCAGCCCCAACCATATCCAGTAAAATACCATAGTGGGCTGAATAGTTTTTTAGATGCTTATTTTCGGCCCAGTATTGTGAACCCAGGCACCACCATGATGTCTGTCCTGCCGGTAACTCCGGAGGCGTTTGCCCTTCGGGCTCGCCCCAATCTTCACCATCAAAAAAAATGATGTCAACTCCGACTGTCGGCTTCAATTCGCTGCCCAAATGACGTGCAACCTCCAGCAGCACCCCTACCCCGCTGGCACCATCATTTGCACCATCGAACGGCCCGTCTTGATGGTTCAAATCTTTGTCGGCAAACGGCCGCGTATCCCAATGCGCTGCCAGCAAAATCCTTTTTTTCATTTGGGGGTTGAAGCTGGCGATTATGTTTTTTAACCGCAGCCGTTCATGATCGTACGTGGTTGCCTCAAAATCTTGCTCTATCACCCTGGCGCCATATTGCTTTAGCCTGGCCACCAAAAACCCACCTGCTTTTTCGTGCGATGGCGTATTGGGCACCCGAGGGCCAAAGCGCACTTGCTGTTCAACAAAACGATATGCACTGTCACCACTAAACTGTGGCACAGGTATCATGTGCTTCGGATTTTCTTCTTCTTTCGGCTTGTTGCTTCCGCATGAAGACACAAAAAATAAAATGAATAGCAGTGCTGCAACCCTGGTCATATCAACAAAACATGTGGGTGAATTAACAGAATAATTTGCGATTAATAAAAAAGCTTTTACCTTTGCCTCACTTCTTACGAGTTAAAGCTAGAGGGGACCAAAAGTCCCCTCTTTGTTTATCGAAAGTTTAGATAAAGATGGATTTGAATCAAAAAATACGCGAATTGGCAGAGGCGGGCCTGACAAACCCATCGCATTTCGTGGTAGACGTAACCGTTTCCAAATACAAACCACAAAAAATAACCGTGTTTGTGGATGGCGACAAGGGTATTTCGATTGACGACTGCGCTGAGCTGAGTCGCTATTTAGGCGATAAGTTGGATGAAGAAAATGTAATGGCAGACGCCTACACACTGGAGGTAAGCACACCCGGGATAGACCTTCCGCTGAAGCTCAATAGGCAATATGCTGCCAACGTTGGGCGCCACGTAAAGGTGCAGTTGAAAGACAAAGAGATTGTGAAAGGGAAGTTGCTCGCTGCTGGTGATAAAAGCATTTCTCTGGACACCGAAAACAAAGACAGCAAGAAAAAAGAGTTTGTTCGCATGGATATACCTTTTATTGAAATTGAAAAAACAACAGTAACCGTTTCGTTTAACTAGCATATCGTATGGATGCATCTACACTCATTGAATCGTTTGCAGAATTTGCCAAACAGAAAAACATCGACCGCCCTACCATGATCAGGATTTTGGAAGACGTGTTTCGCAACATGATCAAAAAGAAATATGTGCAAGACGACAATTTTGACATTATTGTGAATGCCGACAAGGGTGACCTGGAAATCTGGCGTTTCCGCGAAATTGTTGATGATGAATCAGAAGACATTTGGGACCACGATAAAATCAGCCTGAGTGAGGCACGCAAAATTGAGCCTGACTTTGAAGTAGGCGAAGAAGTAGCAGAGGAAGTTCATTTGGAAGACTTCGGCCGCAGGGCTGTGACAACCGCTCGCCAAACGCTGATCCAGAAAGTAAAGGATTTAGAGAAAGACATCGTTTATCAAAAATACAAAGACATCGTTGGCGAGCTGGTGACGGGTGAAGTGTATCAAGTACTGAGCAGGGAAGTGCTGTTGATCGATGGTGATGGAAATGAAATCTCCATCCCTCGTGGTGAGCAAATACCCAAAGACCGCTACCGCAAAGGCGAAACTGTTAAATCGGTTGTACACAAAGTAGATATGGTAAATGGCAGCCCTAAAATAATCTTATCGAGAACATCACCTGTTTTTTTAGAGCGCTTGTTTGAGCAAGAGGTGCCCGAAGTGTATGATGGGCTGATCACCATCAAAAAAGTGGTACGCGAGCCCGGAGAGCGTGCCAAGGTAGCCGTTGAATCTTATGATGACCGCATTGACCCCGTGGGTGCATGTGTGGGCATGAAGGGCTCCCGCATCCATGCCGTGGTGCGTGAGTTACAGAACGAAAATATAGACGTGATTAACTACACTGAAAACCTGGAGCTGTACATTCAGCGCGCGCTAAGTCCCGCAAAAATCACGTCTATAAAAATCGATCGTGAAAACAAGCGCGTATCGGTATTTCTGCAGCCCGACCAGGTTTCACTGGCAATAGGAAAAGGCGGGTTGAATATCAAATTGGCGAGCCGCTTGGTTGACATGGAGATTGATGTATTCCGCGATAATGCAGGCGCAGTGCAAGAAGAAGACGTAGACCTGGACGAGTTCAGCGATGAAATCGAGAGCTGGATCATAGATGAATTGAAGCGCATAGGCTTGGATACCGCCAAGAGTGTGCTTGCCTTAAGCAAAGACGAGATTGTTCGCAGAACTGATTTAGAAGAGGAAACGGTTGAAACCATCACTGGCGTATTGAAGAAAGAATTTGAATAACCAACCAACCACCACAACACGCAAATCAATAAAATAGCTGATATTTGAGCATGGCAGAAGAAAAATCCGTTCGTTTAGGGCAAGCCTCCCGCAAGTTGAATGTGGGCCATAACACCATTTTGGAGTTTTTGGCGAAAAAAGGCATCACGGTGGAGAACAATCCTAATGCCAAACTTACCCCTGAGCAGTTTAACTTGCTAGCGAAGGAATTCGCTTCTTCTGCTTCCGAAAAGTTAGAGGCATCGCATTTGACCATCGGCATCAAGCCTGGTGAATTACAAACGCCAAAGGCGGAGCCCGAGACCCATCGGAAAAAAACCGAGGAGGAGGAAAGCGTGTTGATCAAGAATCTGGGCTCAAAAGATATTGTAAAACCCAAAGAAGAACCGAAGGTTGAAAAGGTAGAAGTCGAAAAGCCAAAACTGGAGGGCATCAAAGTGCTGGGTAAGATCAGCCTGGAGGCGGAAACGGCTAAAAAGAAAGAAGTTGAAAAAACAACACCAAAAGAAGCCACTGCCTGGCAACCCACTGAACCAGCAAAAGAAGTTGTTGAGGAAAAACAAGTTGAGCAGGAACTGATCAAAGCCAAAGCCGACAAACTGCAGGGTTTGAAGGTCGTTGACAGAATTCAACTTCCCACCGAGAAAAAAAGTCAACCGGTAGCTTCAAGCGATGTAGGAAAGCAAAATGCCCAAAAGCGTCCGCGCAAGCGACTGCCCAATGCTAGCGAACAGCGCTCGTCTGGGGGTGGTGGGCAACGTGCCCAGCCGCGGCACACACCCAAGCCTGAACTTACAGACAAGGAAATTCAGGATCAGGTGAGGGCCACCTTGGCCAAATTGAGTGGCACCCAAAAGAAGTTCACAGGGGCTAAATACCGGAAAGAAAAACGCCAGGCAATATCGGATGCAGAGGAGGAACGCCTGCAGCAAGAACAGGAATCTTCCAAAACGCTGAAGGTTACTGAGTTCATCTCTGCCAATGATCTGGCTTCTTTGATGAACGTATCGGTCAATGACGTTATCTCTACGTGCATGGGGCTGGGCATGTTTGTTTCTATCAACCAGCGCTTGGATGCCGAAGCAATTACTGTCATTGCTGATGAATTTGGATTTGATGTGCAATTTACCGCCACTGAACAAGAAGAGGTGGTGGAAGAAGCAGAAGATAGTGAAGAAGCATTGCAGCCGCGCGCACCGATTGTGACGATCATGGGCCATGTTGACCACGGAAAGACTTCGTTACTTGACTATATCCGCAACACCAAGGTAACAGCATCTGAAGCTGGCGGCATCACACAACATATTGGCGCTTACGATGTGGTGACCAAGAGCGGAAACAAGATTGCATTTCTGGATACACCGGGGCATGAAGCATTTACCGCCATGCGCGCACGTGGTGCAAAATTAACTGACATTGCGGTGATCGTTGTAGCTGCCGATGATGACGTGATGCCGCAAACCAAAGAGGCCATCAACCACGCACAAGTAGCGGGTGTGCCGCTGGTGTTTGCAATCAACAAAATTGATAAGCCCACGGCCAACCCTGAAAAAATCAAAGAATCGTTATCAAAGATCAACATACTGGTAGAAGACTGGGGCGGAAAATACCAAAGCCAGGGCATTTCCGCAAAAACCGGTGTTGGTGTTGATGACTTGCTCGAGAAAGTTCTGCTGGAAGCTGAATTGCTCAATCTGAAGGCAAACCCCGACAAGCCTGCCGTTGGTTCGATCATTGAAGCCGAGCTGGACAAAGGGCGTGGGTATGTTACAACGCTGATGGTACAGGCCGGCACGTTGAAGGTAGGCGATGTGATGGTGGCAGGTTCTAACTACGGCCGCGTAAAAGCCATGTTTGACGACACGGGCAAGCGGGTTCAAAAAGCTGGGCCCTCTACCCCGGTGCAAGTGCTTGGCTTAGATGGCGCCCCGCAGGCAGGCGAAAAATTTCAGGTGATGGAAACCGACCGCGAGGCGCGTGAAGTAGCGAACAAACGCAGCCAAATATTACGCGAACAAAGCATTCGCACCAAGAAACACATTACACTGGATGAAATTGGAAGACGCTTGGCCATCGGTTCATTCAAGCAGTTGAACATTATTGTAAAAGGTGATGTGGATGGGTCAATCGAGGCATTGTCAGACTCACTACTCAAACTCTCCACACCAAAAGTGGCCGTGAGCATCATCCACAAGGCCGTAGGTCAGATTTCCGAATCAGACGTGTTGCTCGCATCTGCCTCAGATGCCATCATCATCGGATTCCAGGTACGGCCGTCTTCATCGGCCAGACGATTGGCGGAAAACGAGGAGATCGAAATCAGGTTGTATTCAATCATTTATGATGCCATCAACGAGATCAAAGCAGCGATTGAAGGCATGCTTGACAAGGAGATGGAAGAAGTGATTGTGGGCAATGCCGAAGTGAGAGATGTCTTCAAGATTTCAAAAGTGGGCACCGTGGCCGGCTGCATGGTAACCGATGGTTACATCAAGCGAGCCAACCCTATCCGCTTGATCCGTGATGGTATCGTGACTTTTGCAGGGAAATTAACTTCGCTGAAACGCTTTAAAGATGACGCCAGCGAAGTGAAATCAGGCTTCGATTGCGGCTTGGGTATTGACGGCTTCAACGATATCAAAGTAGGTGACGTAATTGAAAGCTACGAGAACAGGGAAGTGAAGAAATAATAAGCAAAGGCTGATAAAAACAAAAACCCTCATGCAAAATACTTGAGGGTTTTTTTATTTTATCAGTTATAATTGTATTGATCTGTAATAGTTAAGACTTGATCTG
>DHLV01000007.1:0-10265 GCA_002405445.1 Flammeovirgaceae bacterium UBA4659
TAATTCCTGTGCGTGCCACCGTGCCGTTAGAGGTTGCTCTGATATACGTTTGTGTGCCGCTCTGTGTCACCAGTGCCAGTGCAGCGTTGGTGGCGGGGATGTTCGCAGTGTTGTCTCCGCTGTTGGTGTATTGGCTTTCCGTAGCAGAGACAACGATCCTGCCTTCTTCGTGATTGAGGTGCAGCAGTACATCGTTTTCATATTGGTATTCGCCCATGTACTCGGTCTGCTTTTGGGCGCTGTTGTAAGTGGCCACTTGCGCCAGCTTGCGGCCAGTGGCATCGTAAATGTAGCGGAGGGTGTTGCTGGTGCCGCGCGTTACCAGCTCGGGCAGGTTGAGGAAGTTGTATGCAATAGCACCAGTGATGCCTTTGTTTTGGTCAGTGATCATGTTGCCGTTGGCATCGTAGGTGTAGTCGTTGCCCGTGTTGGCCCCGTCAACAAAGCCCGTGGTCTTGTCGCCCGTGTCGCCCACCCGCAGCAATTGGTTTCCGTAGGCCACGTTGCCCACCGTGCCGTAGTTGTAGGCGAGCAAATCCATGTTGGCACCTGTCGCGCCCTTGCGCGTAAGGGCGGTGATGTTCCCGTTCTGGTCATACGCGTAGCCGCTTTCGCTGAATGCGCCCGAGGCATTGGCCCACGTGCCAGCGGTATTGTTGAGGTAGCTGGCAGACAAGATCCGGTTGAGCGGGTCGTACGAATAATTGTAGGCTACATCTTTCACCGTGCCCAATGCCTGGTTGCGGCTCCACTTCATGCCGCTGATGTTGCCGTTGTAGAGGGCCGCATTGCCCGAGCCGATGGAATTGTTGTAACCGAGCTCCATGCCAAAGAAGTCGTTCGTATCATCGTTGGTCACGTTGTTGTCATTGGTCAATTGTGAATTGTTCATCGACCTCATCCACCCGCGGATGTTATAACGGTAGTCAACCGATTGTTTGAAAGTAGAGCCGTTGTCTTTGGAGTGCAGCTTTTTGTCAACCAGTTGCCCCACTTCGTTGTATTCATTTTGGGTCAGCAGTACTTCATCTGCAGGGTTACTGCCGATCAGGTGGTAGACCCGCGTAAGCCTGCCCGCATGGTCGTACTGCTGCCGTTTGGTAACGGTGCGTGTGGCTGAACTGAACGATGTGCGCACCCCTGTCAGTGTCGCGTTGTTGCTCTGCAAACTTGCGTCTACCATCAATAACGTGGTCAGGCGACCAACAACTACGACTAAAAACAAATTTTTGACCAACGGCAACTAAGGCGTATTGTAATCATTTAAAGTGTCAGTTTGGAACAATTCCACAAACTGAATTGAATCAATCCTATTGAGGCTTAAACTGTCGATAACTCTAGGGTCAAAAGAAAAAGCATCTTGATTTGTCACCTTAAAAAGCATTTTATACTTGAAAGGTATTTGTTGACTTAAAGCGACCTCGTTTGAATCTGTGATTGATTTAGTCTTACATGACACAAGTACTAGGAAAACTATAACTAAGAGATGTTTGTATTTCATGTTAATCTGCGAACCTGGAATCAATCAACCCGTATATTTAATACTACCTTAATCGATACATCCATCTATTCTATCATCATTTAGTTTCGAGTTCTTAAAGAAAAAATTATGATGACACATCTCGTTACTGTCCGAAATGATTATCGTGTCAGATTTGACGGATGCCATGCCGAATTTTTTAAAAAAAGCTGACTTAGTCATGCCCACAAATATGCCGTTGGCAAATTTAACATTTGAGGTTACTATTTTGGCTCCAAAGAATACAGACTTGTTCTTACTCTTCAAAAAGTAAAAGTAATTACCAGAGGAACTGAGACTAATAATTGAATCCCCCTCAACGCCATCTGTCTTATTGGCAACCTTACTGCTCCTTTTAGTTGGCTGTTTAATAATAGATTTTACGTTCCGTTCAGTCACTATCACGCCAAAAGGCTTTGATGAAAAATCATCTTTGACTACAATATTGTTTTTTTGAGCTTTTGAATGGAACTGAATCAAAAGAAAAATTGATAAAGCAATTGCCTTTAAATTTCGAACCCGCTTAGTTGTTACTACCATTGTTTGCATTGTTATTATTGTTTGAATTATTTTGACCGTTCATCCATCTCTCAAGTACTAGTCTGAAATCAAACGCTGGCATCACAGTCTTGTTTTGCTCGCCATTCTGAATGGTTGGATTTTCATTTCTTGGTTGCAAAACTTCACCATTTGCCCCACGAACTTCATAGTGAAGGTGTGCTCCAGAAGATATCCCCCCTGTTTCACCTGCAGTGCCAATCTGTTGGCCTCGTTGAATATTCTGGTTCACTTGAAGATTATCTGTTGACCCATTTTCTAAATGGAAGAAGTTGTGAAGTTTACCATCTTTATTTGCCTTTATTTGAACATAGTTTCCTGCGCCCGGATTTTGGTATCCTTTAACAGTTACCTTTCCATTCAATGGTGCTACAATAGGAGTGCCCTGTGTTCCTCCTCGAGAATTAACAAGGTCGATTCCATTATGAGGTCTTCTAATATGCAAAGTCGGATGCATCCTATCAGGGTTTACTTCTGACGTTGCCTGCGGGTTTGGAATAGGAGTCATTATCAGCCTATCATCAGCATGATTTTCGGCTGCAGTTTGATTGGCAAACGGCCCTCGCACTTGACCATTTGTGCCATCTGAATATTGAATAGACCAAGATTCTAATCCTTCCAGTTCAACGTGAGAAGTCACTTTATTTTCGCTGAAAGCTTGGGTTGAATTATAATAATACTTCTCGGCAAGCGGGTCGTTGTTGAAGAACCTGCCGAGGTCTGATAAGCCATTCCTGTATTTGAACTGCGTCCACCCGAGGTTGAAGGCACTCACCTGTTCCTGCCCTTGGAACTTGTAGCGGTTCAGCTGTGAGCCTTCGCGCCTGTACGAGTTGAAGGTCAAACCAAAAGGCATGTAGTCCGTGGTCTCTATCACGGGGGATTTCACTTGCGTGACTTTCCAATCATCGAAGTAGACCTCGAGGGGCGTTGTCTCTTCATTGGAAAGGTAAACATACACATAACCCGGCTCGTTGATGGTGAAGGCTGCTGTCAGTTTTTCATGCGCAACATTATGCCCCTGTTCTTTTGCGGCCGCACTCATGCGCACGTAGCCACCGTTCTTGAAAACAAAGTTCCTGTCGAAGATGAGCCAGTTCATGTAGGCCTTCGGGCCCACACCGCTGCTGCCTGTCGTGCCGTTCAGCCCCACCGCATAGGGGAACGTGGCCGTGCTGCTGCTGTAGCCCGCACCGTCCACGACAACGCCCGCAGTGCCGCTTGCTATCTGCGACATGAGCGTGGCGAGCGCAGCCGTCCAGTTGCTCGAGTTGCTGTCAACGTACTTCACGAAGACTTCCATCTTTATTGAATCGCCCGGCATCACGCTGATGGATTTTGCCAAGCCGGTTTTTTCATTGGCCGAACCGTTGAGCCGCTGCGAGTACGAGGATGTGCCGTTGCGCGTGTGGTCGAACAATGTTGCGTTTATCCTCCGTGCGTTCGCGTAGCGCAAAAATTTGCTTTGCTCCGCTGCGGCCACAGCCGTCTCGAGCGTGGCCGTGCTGATGTCGCTGTCAACCTTTGTTGTAAAAGTGGCACGGACGTTTTTCAGGTGGTCCTTCAAATGGTACTGGTACTCGGGCTGTGCGCCCGTCATCACCACGCGTCCCTCGTTGTGCGCGATGAACTTGAGCGTGTCGTTCTCGTAGTAAAACTCGCCCGCGTAGTCCGTCTTCTTTGTCAGTGCGCCTGCCGAGGTGTACTCGCCCTCGCCCAGCTTGTTGCCCTTCGCATCGTAGGTGAACAAAATATAATCGCCCGTGGTCTTCGTTGCCTTCTGCACAAGGTTGAGGTGGTTGTAGGTGATGCCGCTCACGCCACGGTTTGGGTCGGTGACCAAGTTGGCGTTTGCATCATAGGTGTACTCGGTCGCGGTGTTCACTCCATCGGCAAAACCTTTTACCGCATCGCCTGTGTCGGTGACTTTTTTAAGCAGGTTGCCCGTGTAGGTGTAGGTGAGGTTGTCCATCAGCGAGCCGCCCGCACCGTTGCGCGAGAGCGTGAAGATGTTGCCGTTCAAATCGTAGCTCAGGTTGTTCTCGTTGAAAGATGTGCTGGCGTTCCACGCGGATATCTTCTCTTGGTGCGATGCCGCGAGCAAACGGTTCATCGGGTCGTGCGTGAACTTGTAGGCGCGTTCTTTTATGTCGCTCAGCCCTTGGTTGTTGCTCCACCTCGCGGACGAAACGTTGCCGTTGTACTCAGCGTTGTTGTTGAGCCCGGGCACCACTTCGTTGTAGGTCAGGTTCAGGCCAAAGTAATCGCGCGGGTCGCTTACATTGTCGGGTGTGAGGTCGCTGTTGTTTATCCGCGTGAGCCACCCCCTGATGTTGTACCTCCTGTCGACCACCTGTTTAAAAGTCGCCCCGTTATCCGTGGAATGGAGTTTTTTCGCTACGAGCTGTCCCAGTTCGTTGTATTCACTCTGTGATAGCAACACCTCTGCATTGTTGTCCACTTGGTGGTAGGTTCTTAAAAGCCTGTTAGCATGGTCAAAAATCATTCGCTTAGTAACGGTTCTTCCTGAACCACCAAAAGAAGTCCTCACACCAACTATAGTTGCATTGTTGCTCTGCAAGCTCACATCCACCATCAGCGCAGAGCTCAGCGCAGCCGTGTTCTGGTAACTCAGCTGAACTCCATTCCTAAAATATCTTACCGCAGTGCCGTTGCGTTCTATCCGCAACACATCGCCTGCCACCAGCACACTTGTCTGGGTAAGCTTCACCACATTGTTCTCCACCACTTTCAATGTGGTGCCGTTCAGGTACAATGCGTAATCAATATTGGTGGCGTTCACATCTGGGTTTGTGTCGTTGAACCCGATATATCTGTTGGTGGTGGTTTCGGAAACAAAAACTTCCAGCCAACCATTTTGGCCTGCTGGCAAAACCTGTGTAGAGGCTGCGCCCGCTGTAGTTGTCGCAGTGCGCGTCAGTCTGTTGCCCGTCACACTCACGCCCACTTGGTCTTTCCACGTTACATCGCTTTCATTGTGCGTGGTCTTTGTTTCCAACGCTTTGCCCACAAAATCCAACACAGTGGTGGTGCGGTCAATGCCACCTTTGTAGTTGTCGGAAACAGTTTGTACGGGTCTGCCTTTGTCATCATAATAGGTAACAGCTTCCAGCCATGTAAAGCCACCGGCTACACCACCGTCCAAAACTTTGGTTTTGCTGCCTGTGGTCAAGCCCAATGTCATGCTGCTTTCGGTGGCAGGCTGTGAGTAGATAATGCCGTTCGCTACTTCACTCAGGTTTTCATTCAAATAGTTGTAGTTGCCCACCCACAAACTTTTGAAATTGTAGTTGTCGTAATAGGTTACCGTGAGGTAGCGGTCGGGGTCGCGCGTGGTGGTGCCGCTGGTGATGACGGGATAGGCGCGGTTGGTGTAGCCGTGCAGGTTGCCGGCCGCATTGCCCACGTAGGTTTCGCCCCAGCGGGCGCTGGCCTTGGCAAAGTGGGCATTTACGGCCGCCTGCATCTGTGCCTGGGTGAGTTGCACAGTGGTGGTGGTGTCTTTGATGCCCGTGAGGATGGGGCGGTTGAGTTCATCGTATTTGGTGAACGTCCAGTACTTAATAGCATTGGTGGCACCCGCGCGCTGGTTGCCGTCTTGCGTCAGCACCAGACGGTCGCGCAGGTCATAGACCATAAACACCCAACCAGCACCCGGCACTTTCTTTTCGCTCATGCGCCTGCGCGCATCGTACTTATACTGAAACGCGAGGTTATCGAGCTGTTGTTGTGTGGGGTTAACGGTGGAACTGCCCAACAACGTCTTGCTTAATTCCGGCTGTAGCACATAGCGCAAATTACCGAGGTCATCGTAGATGTAATAGGTAGCGGCCCAATGGGCGGCAGTGTTCAAAACTGGGGTTGTAACGGCTTGTACTTTTTTCAATATCACGCGTCCTTCTTTGTCGGTGTACTCGCGTACTTCATTTCCTTGTTCGTCTTTCGTGCTCTTGATGCTGAGTTGCCCCGTAGTGTAGTAGCCACCGCTCACAGAAGTGTTCACAGCCGTTTCGCGGATGGGCAAACCGGAGGCCGCATCTATTTTCCAGGCTATCACCTGCTCTTGCCCTGCGGCTGTGCCGTGCACGTTTACCAAGTAGGCATGCTGAACGGCTTTGTTGTTGGTGTACCAATCCAGCCCGGTGCCAAAGTCTTTGTCGGGGCGGTTGAGGGGTGATGGTTCAAAAACTGTTTCGCTGAATGGGCGTGAGTCGTCTGCTATTTTATCGGCAAGGCCGTTGCTATACGGATTGGTAAAGGTTGCGTTGTTCACATAGTTTCCGGAGGCATCGATGAGGCCAGTTTTGTACCATCCGTCAATCGTGTTGGTGATCACTGGCAAGTATTTTTTATTCTCGCGGCCGAAGGCATCATAGACCATGCTCTGCACCACGTCTTTTTTGGCGGGCGAGGCCTGGGTGCCCACCGTTTGCATGGGGCGGCCGAGGCCATCGAAATATTGGATGGATTGGCTGTTGCGCTCCACCGGCAGGTTGGGTATTTGCGCGGGGTCGGTGATGTTGTTTACTTGTATGGTGTTGGTGATGATGTAGTTTTCGTTGAGGCCTTCTAATTGTGGCAACACGCTAACGGCAGAAGAAACGCCCGTACCATCTACATTCGATTTAGTCACCCGCACGGTGTAGTTGCCGGGGGTATTGGCGGAAAGAGTCTGCGCACTACCAACGGTCACGTTGCTGCTGTTGCGCCAGTCATAAGTAACGTAGCCAGCGCCTGCATCCAAATTCACCGCGAAAGCAAGTGCAACTCTGTTTGACGGGGCAGAGATTATTGGTGCGGCCTCCATGTTCAACGATGCCCACGTGCTTCCGCTGCTGAGGCAGCCTGCACTGCTCACGGTTTTGGCATAGGCATAATTGCTGGTGCTGGCAGAAACAGCGGGCGTGACATATGTTGCTGAGTTGCCTTGGAGCAAACTATTGGAAGGACTATACCAATTGTAAGTGCCACCAGCGGGTGCGCCAGTGGCTGTGATAGTAAAAGGTCCTGCATCAAAACGGTTTCTGGCAGCTACACTCGGTGCAGATGGCAAGGGATTTACTGTTGCCACTACGTTGATGGGTGAACCCACGCAGCCGTTGGCAGAGGGGGTAATGGAATAGGTGACCGTTCCGCCTGTGGTCGAGCTGAGGGACTGGGCGATGGTGCTCCCACTGCCTCCGTTGCTACCCATCACACCGGTGGGCGCAGCGGTCCAGGTGTAGGTAGTGCTCGCTATATTGTTTGGGTTGGTAATGGCGATGGAGGTAGACTGCTCTGAACAAAGTGTTTGGTTGGGGGCGGAGGCGGTGGGGCGAGGCTTGACAACAACGTAAACGACAGATGGATTGCCACTACATCCATTGACGGTGGCAGTCACGGTATAAGTCACGGTGCTCATTGAATTACCACCGATTGATAACTGCTGGGCGATGGTGCTGCCACTGCCTGCACTTGCGCCTGTAACACCTGGCGCTGACACTATCCAACTAAAGGTAGTGGGGCCGCCATTCGGATTACTCAAATTGATTGATGTTGATTGGTTGGAGCAGATCGACTGATTTGAAGCCAACACTGTGGGCAAAGGATAGATAGTAACTGGGGCAGTAGCCAACGCAGTGCCCCAACAACCTGAGGATAGCGCTGGCCTAAGGTAATAAATGCCGGCTGCGGTAACTGAAAATGGCGTAGAGTAATCAGTAGTTTGACTGATCCCCAATGGGTCTGTTTGCCAATACCAATTTTGCCCGAAAGGTGGCGCACCGCCAACTGTTATTATGCTGCTTCCGCAACTGCTTGCGTACGTAAACGTGGCATTTGGCGTAAAATCACCACCGCAACTTGCTGCAACGTTTGTCGTACCCAATAATGTAGTTTCATTTATAAAACTTATCACGAAGCTGCCTGTGCCATTAAAGTAAATTGAAGCCCCATATGTTAACCCGTTTACGTAGGTCGAGACAACAGTTGCATTGTTGTTTACCTCCCAATATGCGTTGGTGTACACTACACCATCATTTACAGTATACTCATAGGTACCGGGCGCAACTACCGAATTCGGTCCAATGATCGAGCTCTGTGCATTAACATTTACTGACCATAAAACTGCCAATAAACTGGTGGTGCAACTGATAATGTTTATCAAGCGAAACATTTCGTTAAAATTAGTTTATACTGATTACTGAATAGCGATGATTAAGTCTAGGTCCATTAGCGTTTGCGAAATCAAGGGTAATTTGCATGCCTTGTGCATTCCGCTCAAAAACAAGCGTGCCCATCTGTCCATTGAGAGAAACAGTGTATGTTATCTGTCCCGGCTCACTCACATTTGCCCAACTGCCACTTGTGCTTTGCACAGAAAGCTCAGTTACGTAGGTGTTATTCTTCTGCGACCAAATAATAGTTTGGTTTCCATTAGTAGCGAATTTGCAATGATAGGGCACTGATACGTTTCTGCTAATGTCGTTTAACTGGTCAACGTTCCAAGTGATTGGCTCAGTTAAAATATTTTGAGCTGTTACCATAATAGCGGCCCAACTAGTCAAAGCAATTGTCAAAAGAATCTTTTTCATTCGCAGTATTCTATTGTTTGTAATTGTATTTGTTCTCTTTCAAAATCTTTCCAAAATGGTCTTTCACGAGCCAAAGTCTACTAAAAGAATCGTACTCAAAAGTTGTGATCAATCCTTTGGGGTCGCAAACAGAGGTTATTCCAACGCCCGGTTTATGGGTATAAGAGGTCATGAGCGCGCCTTGTGGATGAAACCTCACCTCATCCACTTGTCCTGTTAAGTTGATCGTATAAGAGGTTGACGCGCTGGCCGCTATGTTAACGGTCTGCAATGTCCACGCACCAGCGTTTTTTTGCCAATATGTGAGCACGTAGGCTTTGTTGGGTGTTAGGCCGGACAGTGTTTTTGTATAGCCGCCTGTTTTACTGGTAGTGCCTGTTCGTGCATCGTTTGCGAGCGAGTTGCCACCTTCTTCACCTCCCTCAAATGAAGTATGGAATATCTCGTTAACCTGGGCATTTTGCACTTCGGCATAAACAAAGTTGTTATCGGGTGCCCAAATGTAAGATATCGGGTTGTCAGAAGACTTCTTTGCTACAACCTGCCGTCCGCGGGAGTTATAACCATATTCATACCAGGGTTTATAGAGGGTTGAGCTGTTTTCAATTTGCGGTTGTGCCGTTTCCAACACATTTACAAATTGTGGCTTCAATGCAAATGGATCTAATACTACGTTATTTCCGCTTACCACGCGCTCGGTGCCATTTGTCACTACCCAGTTGCTTTGATGAATCGGGAACGACTTTATCGTTGGCGAATATTCAATCTTGGTCCTCGTGATTTTGCCATCGGAGGTTTCAACATCGATTTGGTTGGGCCGTAAACTATTAACGTTATAGACGAGCGTTTTGACCGTAGTCTTTTGGGTACCTGTTGGCGAAAACTCTCGTGTTATTGTTTTCTTTAATTGAACCAGTTTCGTAAAGAGCGTGTAAGAGTTCGCAAAACTCACCGAGACCTGGGTGCCAGATATGCCTCCGAGGTTTCTCAAAGAAAAACATGGTGTCCCATTTTGCAGTTGCGCAACTTCTTGATATTAGTTTTCCTCCTCAAATATTTTTGCGCCATTCGAGCCAAAACTTGTGGTCATCAGCAAACGTCCCCGATTTGATTCATTGCTAGTAGGCTGCCCCAAAAATTGCTGTATGCTTGTAAGTGAACATGGGGTGATGATTCCCAACCCATTTGAATAAGAGGGCATTACGATCTTTGTCTCTCCATGGGAGTCGGGGAAAAGATCAAAGTTAGAATATTGGTATTGGGTACTAGCTCCGTCTTGCCTGGTTTCAGCTACGGACGAGTATGCAACATGGCTGCCTTGGCTCAATGACAACGAAAATATGGGGGACGACTCACGGGCGTAAAGAAAGCCAAAGCCTGGGTCTCCACCCGCCCAAGCAGAACTCAGAAGGAGGGAATAAGTCACTCTATTGCCACAAATTCCGTTTGAATAAATGAAATCACGTTTAACCAACAATTCATCATTGTATTCAAGATTTTTTAAGGTCTTAATTCGAAGCCCACCTGCTGTAGCCACATCGGTACTTAAAATTGGGCGCACCTCGCCATCAACACTGACATTATATTGGCATCCA
>DHLV01000007.1:10396-13987 GCA_002405445.1 Flammeovirgaceae bacterium UBA4659
TTATATTGGCATCCACCTCCCACGGGTAACACACCGCCTAACAAATTCGAGTATGATAGTGGCGTGCCAGCGGGCACGATCAACCCAAACTCTCCGTATTGATCTATCGTTCCAGTGTTTGCCCCCGCTTGGAAAATTTGATTGCAAATAGTTGGATTTTCACATTGGCTGGCGGCACTGCAGTTTACCCTGTAGGTTACGATGACAGGATAAGGCCAGGTTGGCGAATTGGTGGGGTAATTTGGGTTTTGGTTTGAAATAGAAAAAATCACCTGTGCAATTTTTTGTCCTATTGCCCATGAAACTGGCTCTGCACCCATTACTCCAGCGTAACTTGAATAAGTGTGCGGTTCCCATTCAAACAAAGTCTTCCCACCAGTCGGATAGGTTATTTTCGTCAAAACTCCCGCTTTCATAAAATTCGCGTCAGGCGTACGAACTGCACCAGATTGGTACCGCAAACCCCAAGGTGCTTTCATGACTCCTTCGGGCAACAATTTCCTAAGATCAGACAAGGCACTTGCATTCTGCGCTCCATTGTAATATCCCCAAGTATCAAAATCGTTAGAATTAAAGTCTGGCAGCCACGTTTGGTCATAGGTGAACACATAAGGTCGGTTGCCCTCTGGAGCTTGGCCAAATTCTTGAAGTCTAGCTAAAAATAGCCGCACCCCAACAATATCGTATTCAAAAGCAAACGATGAAAGATTGTTCTGAATTGCACCTTTATATGTTCCAATATTGATATTTTTCAAGCGAAACGAAATGTTTCCAATCTCAGTATCCCCTCTTCCTGAAGTTGCTTCTAAGTTAAAATTGATCTTTTGAAAATGTGACTTGATTTCAGACAGGTAAACGGTTGAAGTTGTTGTAGAAGATGTTGATGTTGTAATCGTGGAATTCCCATTTCCACCATAATTGTCTTTTATATAGGCACTTCTAAAATCCCGGGCTGACCGTTGCTGAATAACGGACTGCCCTAAGTTGGCGTAAGAAAATAGAACGCTATCTTTCTTGTTGGCAGACACAATTTTAGACAAATACCAAGCGCTGGTTACTGCTCCTAGGCTTTCTGTTTCGCTTCCCTGAACTATTTGGGTGCTCGATTCAGGCACATCGAAAATGAAAGTGTTGCCATCTTCTGAGACTATTTTCCAGCTCGTAAAACCGGCTGGTTGCAAAGAATACGTGATTGCGATGTTTTGTTGATCTGCCAACACCACGCTAAATCCTTGCCCCTGTGAGTATGAAAAATGAAACCGGCCAGAGGCTCCATTAAAATTGAAATAGAAGATGTCTGGCTCGGTGTCTAGTTCGCCTGCGGACAGGGTCTGAGTTATGTATTCGCAAGGGTATGAACTGGGATATCCGTTCATTGTCAGTTGGCCGATTGCGTTAAAAAAACCAACTTTTCGTTTAGGTGAGACCTGATTTAATTCATCAGGGAGGCCTACAATGGCTCGCGTGATCACGCCCCCTGCAATGAGCGCCCAGCCTGAACCTACCCAACTCGGGATGTCGGCAACTTTGATACCTCCTGGTTGATACTTCAGCGAAATTGGCACAGTCAAATCCCCTTGTTTAATTTCATAAATAGGCACATCTATATTCGGTGTGCCTACGTGGTATCCTATGGTGATGTCCCCAAACTTTCCCAATGACGCTGCATTGGGTGAAGGCATCGTCACCGTATTAAAGGGTGGAGTGGATCCCTGTGGGTTGGTTTGTGCTACAGCGGTGGGTGCGAATAAAGAAATAGTTAACGAAAACCATAAACCGGGCGAATAGCACTGAATGTAGTTAAGCCAAGAATGCTTTAACGGAAAGGATTTTTTCATGTGATAAAAAAGACTTAAAGAAAAGACTAAAATAACAGTCTACGTTCTTCTGTGCAACAGGTATTTTCCCCCGGTAACCGGTGGAAAATACCCGTTGCTGCCTGTACGGATTTTAACTATTATTCCTCCGTCCCTGCGTTCAATTTGTAAAGTGTATGGACTGAGGTGGCGAGCGCGGTGATGCGTACCTGCGGTTGACCGATACGAGGTTGTTGCGTAGCGATGCATACCTGTGGTTGACCGGTGAGTAGGTGCTGAATTAGCCTTGAAAACCTATTTGAGGTGGTGGGGTTTGGGCAAAATGCGTAAGATGAAAGCCTAGTTCTCACGGGTTGCCTTACCAACGGGGCTTAAGACTACTTATTTGATATGAATCAGACTCAATGAACTGGAATTGAGAATATCAATGCGCCACCATCACCTGCTTGTCCAAAAAGTCCCACACCAAACTGCTGGCGCCTAATATTGGCGCGGCCTGGTTTTGAATGGCAGAGGGTAGCACTTTTATCTTTCCGCGGAAGAGGGGCATCAAGTTAGCTTCCATGTGTTTGATGGTGGGCTTGAAGATCAGCTCACCCGCTTGTGCCAGGCCTCCAAATAAAAAGATTGCCTCTGGGTCGGTGTGCACTACGGTTTCGGCAAGCTTCATACCTAAAATGCGGCCGGTGTATTCAAACGCTTCTTGCGCAACAATGTCTCCGCGCAAGGCCGCTTCAGTAATCATTTTGGTGTTCAGGTTGTCAAAGCTGATTTCGCGCAGTTCGCTCGGCTCCAAATGGTCGGCCAGCAATTTGTACACGGTGCGCTTGATGCCGGTGGCGCTCACATACGTTTCCAAACAGCCGCGTTTGCCACAGTTGCAATAACGGCCGGCTGGGTTCACCGATGTGTGGCCAACTTCACCCGCTATGCCATGATGGCCATTCAGTAATACACCACCACACACAAAGCCGCTGCCCAAACCTGTGCCGAGGGTAATCACCACAAAATCTTTCATGTTCTTGGCGTTGCCATAGATCATTTCGCCCACCGCTGCCGCATTTGCATCGTTGGTCAACATGCACGGTACACCAAATTCTTCTTTAAACATTTTGGCCAAAGGCAACACACCTTTCCATTTCAGGTTGGTGGCACGCTCAATGTTGCCGGTGTAGTAATTTCCGTTGGCAGCACCCACGCCTATGCCCACCACTTTTGTATCGCTGGGAAGTTTCTCAATACCCGCCCGCAAGGCGTTGGCCATGCCATCAAAATAATCCTGGAACTCCTCATACTGAGTGGTAGGAATATTACCTTGAAGCAGCACGTTTCCGGCCCGGTCTACAATGCCGTACTTCGTGTTGGTGCCTCCTATGTCTATGCCAACGGTAAGTTCTCTCATAAATCAGATGGACAGGATTTTTGAAATGCGTAATAGTTCGTTGTCTATTTCGTGGCGATGGTTGATGATCATGCTGAAAGGATTGTACACCATTTGGTTGTTGCGAATTCCCACCATTACATCGCGCTCACCATTGATCAAGCCTTCCACCGCTGCCACGCCCATGCGTGAGGCAAGCACGCGATCGAAGTAAGAAGGGGAACCACCGCGTTGCAAGTGGCCCAGTATCGTTACTTTAATGTCAAAGTAATTGTTGCGTTCAGAAAACTTATGGGCCAACTCCATGGCCGTACCAATTTTGCTGCCTTCGGCCACCACAATCAAGCTCGACTTCTTGTTCGTTTTGCCGCCTTCGTCAAGTTTGGCAAACAA
>DHLV01000007.1:14268-17536 GCA_002405445.1 Flammeovirgaceae bacterium UBA4659
GTGTAGTCCGTTCCGGCCAAGTCATTGTCGATGGTGCCGGGAATGCAGATGGAAGGAATTTGATATTCTTCGTAAAACTTGTGCAAGCCGGTAAACGTGCCATCGCCACCAATGGCTACCAATGCATCAATCCCGTTTTTCTTTAGGCTTTGAAAAGCTTTGGCGCGACCTTCAGGCGTGCGAAATTCCTGGCTGCGCGCAGTCTTCAAAATAGTGCCACCACGTTGTATGATGTTGCCCACCGACCGTGCGCCCAACTTCACGATGTCGCCATCGATCATGCCTTCGTAACCCTGGGTAATGCCGTATACTTCTTTTTTGTAGTAGATGGCACCGCGCACTACGGCTCTAATTGCTGCATTCATCCCCGGTGCATCGCCACCCGAAGTGAACACACCAATTTTCGAAATAGTATTCTTCATGAACGATCAAGAAGCATCAAAAATAGCGCATTGACCGAACTTTGCAATGAAACCAATGGCTGATTGGCAACTATCCGTTTTTCAATCGTTTGAAATAATTGATCAGACCGTTGGTGGATGAATCGTGAGATGAAATTTCATCTGCAGAGCTTAATTCGGGCAAGATCTTTTTGGCCAACACCTTTCCTAATTCTACTCCCCATTGGTCGAAGCTATAGATGTTCCAAATCACACCTTGCACAAAAATCTTGTGCTCATACATCGCGATGAGCGAGCCCAAAATTTTTGGCGTAAGTTGTTTGAATAGAATGGAGTTAGTGGGCTTGTTGCCGGCAAACACGCGGTATGGTTTGTGGAACTCGATATCTTCGGCAGAAAAACCGGCTGCACGCAGTTCGCTTTCAACTTCTTCTTCGGTCTTGCCCATCATTAACGCCTCGGTCTGCGCAAAATAATTCGACAGCAGCTTGTCGTGGTGATCACTCAACGGGTTATGGCTGATGGCAGGCGCAATGAAATCGCATGGAATCATTTTGGTGCCTTGGTGGATCAATTGATAAAAGGCATGCTGGCCATTGGTGCCGGGCTCGCCCCAAATCACCGGGCCGGTTTGATAGTGAAAGCCCTGGCCTTCACGGTTCACCGATTTGCCGTTGCTCTCCATGTTTCCTTGCTGAAAGTACGCTGCAAATCGGTGCAAGTACTGATCGTAGGGGAGAATAGCCTCCGAGCTGGCATCAAAAAAGTTTACATACCAAATGCCGAGCAATGCCAACACTACAGGTATGTTCTTGTCAAACGGTGCGTTTCTAAAATGCTGGTCCATTTCGTATGCGCCCTCCAACAGTTTTTCGAAATTCTCAAAACCAATGGTGCACGCAATCGATAGGCCGATGGACGACCACAAGGAATAGCGGCCACCGACCCAATCCCAAAATACAAACATATTCTCTGGCGCGATGCCGAATGCGGTTACCGCCTTGGTGTTGGTGGACACTGCCACAAAATGTTTTGCTACGTCACCTTTGCTTCCTGTCTGCTCCAAAAACCATCTCTTGGCCGATTCGGCATTGGTCATGGTTTCTTGGGTGGTGAAAGTTTTAGAAGCAATGATGAACAGCGTGGTCTCTGGGTTCACGCGTTTCAGCGTTTCGGCAATGTGTGTTCCGTCTACATTCGACACAAAATGAGGTGTAATGCTTTTCCAATAGGGGCGAAGCGCCTCTGTCACCATCAAAGGGCCAAGATCCGACCCGCCAATGCCAATGTTCACAATGTCGGTAATGGCTTTGCCGGTGTGGCCTTTCCAATCTCCAGATTGCAAGCGGTGTGAAAAGTCTTTCATCTGGCTTAGTACTTTGTTCACATCGGGCATCACATCTTGCCCATCTACCAAAATGGGCGTGTTGGCACGGTTGCGCAGTGCCACATGCAACACAGCCCTGTTTTCAGTTCGATTGATCTTTTCTCCACCGAACATTTGTTCGATCGCAGACTTCAGCTCGGTTTCGTCAGCGAGTTCGCATAACAAACGGATGGTGTCTTCCGTGATGATGTTCTTTGAGTAATCAACTAAAATATCATTCAACGGCAGTTGAAATTTTTCAAATCGCTTGGGGTCTTCTGCGAACAACTCACGCAGGTGCGTGGCTTGCATCATCATAAAGTGTGTGGTGAGTCTGTGCCACGCAGTGGTTTCAGCGGGGTCGATCGATGGTAACATGTGTGTCTGTGTTTAATGGAGGTGCAAAAATAGCAAAGTATGCATGTCAACAGGTTTTAACGCCCAGCGTTTTGGTAACTGTTGCTCGCACAAGCGTGGATCAAAAAAAGCACTTTGCAGGTTAACATTCTTTTGAGCGACAGAGCGGTACGGCAGCCGAACCTGGTCAAGCCGGGTAATTGCAAGCAGATCGGGGAATGAATTTGCTTTGAAGGACAGGGTTTGGGTTTGCAGGTGCTCAATTATCCGCCCACCACCTTTTTGAGGTTTTCTACCAGGCCCTCCCACAGGTCTTGCAGTTCTTCCATATCGTCAAAGTCAGAGTAGTCGGTCACTTTAAGGAAAGTGGTTTGTGTCAGTTCGTTTACCTCCAAACGCAATTCAAAATAGGGGGGATCTGTTTCGTCCTCTTTGCTTTCCGGCAGATATTGGAATTTGGCATAGTGGTTGGTGCGGTGCGCGGCCAGCACCGCCTTGTGGGATTCATTTTCCCAGGTGAACGTGAAAATTTTCTCGGGGCTGATGGTGACATTATCGGCAAACCACTCTGAAAGGCCACTGGCCGAGTCGATATACGGATACAACATCTTGATCGAAGCATGGATTTCAAAATCAGCTTTGAACAGGTTCTTTTTATTTGCGGTGGCCATAAAATTTAATTCGATTTTAATTTACACCAATTTTTCTGTACGGTCAAAATGCAATGAAAGAAGTTTGCGGCAACTGATGTAAATCATATAAAAAACCGAAAAAGCAGCGTAAGCTGCTTTCTTTTTGTAGCGCGGGGGGGAGTTGAACCCCCGTCCGCCTCAGGCGGATATGAACCCAGCGAACCCTGTTTTGTTGATTTCTGACCATATCCATTCTCGGCCTTTTCCATTTTTAAGATTAGTCTCTCTTTTTACAGCTTGTTTTTTGACTTCAAAAAACTCGACATGAATAACGGTCCAAGGTCGGTATTTAGTAGTCCACCCTTTGGTCGCTAGTAAGTTATGAGAATTAAATCTGGCTATTAGACCCGAAGTTTGCCCAACGTAGATTTTGCGATAAGTGTAGGAGTAGAGTACGTAGACAGCAAACAAATTAAAAATTGAAATAAGTAGCGCGGGGGGGAGTTGAACCC
>DHLV01000007.1:17682-22434 GCA_002405445.1 Flammeovirgaceae bacterium UBA4659
GGGGGGGAGTTGAACCCCCGACCTTTGGGTTATGAATCCAACGCTCTAACCACCTGAGCTACCGCGCCATCGATTTTTGGAGCGCAAATGTATAAACTTTTCTGAAAACTGATTCCAAAAATCAAATTGCGTTTTGTTGTGGCTTTATTTTTGCCTACCGTGCAATCATTTGCTAATGTTGTACACGTGAAAAAAATCGACAAACTCATCATCAGCTCATTTGTGGCGCCATTTATCATGACGCTGCTGGTGGTTGTTTTCATCTTGTTGATGAAGCAGATGTTGCTCTACTTCGATGATATCATCGGCAAAGGATTAAGTTGGTCTGACCTGGGCACACTGCTCTTCTACATGGCGCTCACGTTGATGCCCTCGGCACTACCGTTGGCGGTGCTAATGGCATCACTCATCACCTTTGGCAATTTGGGCGAGCACTTCGAACTCACCGCCATCAAAAGTCTCGGCATCTCGCTCACCAGGGCGCTCTTTCCGCTGTTTGTCACAGTGGTATTTATCACCATAGGTGCTTTCTTTTCCAACAATTACCTGGTGCCAAAGGCTTCGCTGGAAGCCTACAGTCTGCTCTGGGACATCAAACAAAAGAAGCCAGCACTGGACATTCGCCCGGGAGTTTTTTACAATGGAATTCCAGACATCAGCATCAAAGTCAACCACAAGTTTAAAGATGGCATCACACTCAAAGGCGTGATCATTTACGACCACCGCAACAAGGTGGGCAACAAGGATGTTACGGTGGCCGATTCCGGCAAGATGTACACCATTTTAAACGACCAGTATTTGAAGCTGGAGTTGTTCAATGGCTACAACTATGCCGAGAGTTCAGGCACCGGCACGGATGAAACCGGCCGTGCCACCATGGAGGAGTCGTTTCGCAAATCCAGGTTCTCGAAAACTGAAATGGTGCTGGACCTGTCATCGTTTGGCATGCAACGCACCGATACCAAGTGGTTCAAGGGCAATCGGATCATGCGCAATGTGGCCGAGCTGGATCACGACATGGATTCGGTGAACGGGCTGATCTTGACCCAAAAACTAGGGCTGTATTCAAATCAATCAACTTTTTTTTCTCATCACTTCAAGAGTGATTCGGTGGTGATGCCAAACGAGCTGAAGCAATTCAAAAAGATGAATGATTCCATTTCCTCATCAGCAACTGTACGCAACCCCGGTGGCATCAACAACTACGCGCAACCCTATACCTCAGGCATGTATGCACCCAGGCTGGCGATACCGGACACCATCACCGAAAAGGAAAGACACCTATCAGACAGCCTGTTCGCCATCAAAACCACCAAAGCAGATGTTACAAATGCCTTGAACCGGGCCCGCACGGTAAAGACGCAATTGCAGACCTACAACGCCAATACCGAGAGCCAAAAGTATGAATACACCGTGTTTTGGATACAATGGCACAAAATTTTGGCAAACTCCATTGCCTGTCTGGCGATGTTTCTCATAGGCGCCCCGTTGGGCTCCATCATCAAAAAAGGCGGCCTGGGTGTGCCGGTGCTGGTGTCGATACTCTTCTTTATTTTTTATTATGTGCTTGACTTGCTGGGCGTAAAGTGGGCAAGGCAGTATATCATATCGGTGCACACGGGGGTGTGGATGGCGAACGTGATTTTGTTTGCAATCGGACTGATATTCTTGCGGCAGGCGAGGGTGGATGCACGCTTGTTTGATGCTGATTTCTACAATGTTGCGCTGGATAAACTGAAGAAGCGCTTCCCGTTTTTGGCCGGAAGGCCATCGGTGGCCTGAACACGGCCCGCAAAATTAATGAATGGCCATTTTTGGTATTTTTCGCAGTTTCTGTTACTTTTGCGCGATTAAAAATTAAGAAAGAAGAAAAAAACAAAGCGATGCATTTGAGTACAGCACAAAAACAAGAATTATTCGGCAAGCACGGTTTTGCTAAATCGAAGGCAGACACCGGCTCACCCGAATCGCAAATTGCCCTTTTCACGTCTCGTATCAACCACATTACAGACCATCTGAAGGCAAACAAAAAGGACTTTTCGTCTCAGCAAGGGTTGGTAAAGTTGGTAGGCCAGCGCAAGCGCCTGCTGAGCTACCTCCAGCGCACGAATATTACCCGTTACCGCGCCATATTGGCCGATTTAGACCTCAGAAAATAATCAATGAATAAAGGCAAAAAAGGGAACCGAACAGAGTTCCCTTTCTGCTTTTATTAATGTACCAGATCAATACGAATTTGATCTAAAACCATCTCATCATGAACCCTACATTAAAAAAAATCAGCCTTCTGCCCGATGGCCGCGAAATAACAATCTAAACCGGAAAACTCGCCCGACAGGCCGATGGTTCCGTAGTGCTGCGCATGGGTAACACCATGTTGCTGGCCACCGCAGTAGCTGCGCAAGAACACAAAGAAGGCACAGACTTCCTGCCGCTGTCAGTGGATTACCAGGAAAAGTTTGCATCAACCGGAAAAATACCGGGAGGCTTTTTGAAACGCGAAGGCATAATGTAGGATTACGAAGTGCTGATCAGCCGCCTGGTAGACCGCGCCATTCGTCCGATGTTCCCGTCCGATTTCCACGCAGAAACACAAGTAATCATTCAATTGATTTCTGGCGACCACAATGCGTTGCCCGATGCACTGGCGGCTTTTGCTGCATCAGCGGCACTGTCTATTTCTGACATCCCTTTTTACACGCCAATCTCAGAGGTGAGGGTGGCCCGTGTAGACGGCAAGTTCATCGTCAACCCTACTTTGGAGCAGAGGGAGAAGTCTGATCTCGACTTCATCGTGGCGGCATCCATTGAAAACATTTTAATGGTGGAGGGCGAGGCGAAGGAAATCAGCGAGTCTGATATGCTGGAGGCACTGAAGGTGGCACATGACGTGATCAAGATGCAGTGCACCTTGCAACTGGAAATGGCCAGGGAACTGGGCAAAACAGAAAAGCGCACGTATAACCACGAAGAAAATGATGACACATTGAAGGCCGAGTTGCACGCGCAGTTGTACCCCAAAGTATATGATGTGGCAAGGCAGCAGTTGGCTAGCAAACAAAAGCGCTCAGAACTTTTTGGGCAGATCATCGATGAGTACCTGGCATCGCTGCCGGAAGATACCACCATCAACAAAGACATGGTAAAGCGGTACTACAAGTCTATTCAAAAAGAAGCCTGCCGCAATTTGGTTTTAAATGAAAAGGTGCGTTTGGACGGGCGCAAGACCAACGAAATTCGCCCGATATGGTCAGAAGTAGATTATCTGCCCAATGCCCACGGGTCATCTATTTTCACCCGCGGAGAAACGCAATCGCTCACCAGCGTGACACTCGGAACCAAACTGGATGAGCAATTGATTGACGGAGCCATGTTCTCCGGCAACAACAAATTTATTTTGCACTACAATTTTCCTTCATTTTCAACGGGTGAGATTAAGCCCAACCGTGGCCCCGGCCGAAGGGAAGTGGGGCATGGCAACCTGGCAATGCGCGCATTGAAGCAGGTGCTTCCCAACCTGCAAGAAACACCTTACACCGTGCGTGTTGTGTCTGATATTCTGGAATCTAACGGATCATCGTCTATGGCCACGGTTTGTGCCGGCTCGCTGGCGCTCATGGACGCGGGCATCAAAATCTCAAGTCCTGTTTCCGGTATTGCCATGGGCATGATCTCAGACAGCGCCACCGGCAAGTACGCGATTCTGTCCGACATCCTCGGTGATGAAGACCATTTGGGAGACATGGACTTTAAGGTGACAGGCACCGATAAGGGCATCACCGCTTGTCAAATGGATTTAAAAGTTGACGGTTTGACTTACGATGTTCTGAGCGAAGCATTGATGCAAGCGAAAGAGGGGCGCGCACACATTTTGAACGAGATGCGCAAGACGTTGAGCCAGCCCAAACCAGACCTGAAGCCGCACGCACCTCGTGCCGTTACCATCACCATTGAAAAAGATTTGATTGGCGCGGTGATCGGGCCGGGCGGAAAAGTGGTACAGGACATTCAAAAAACCACCGGGGCCACCATCGTAATTGAAGAAGTAAAGGAAAAAGGCCTGGTAAATATTTTTGCGACCAACCAGGATGTAATGGACGCTGCCGTGAAGCGCGTGAAAGCGATTGTTGCCGTTCCTGAAGTGGGCGAGGTGTACTCTGGCATTGTAAAGTCGATTATGCCTTTCGGTGCCTTTGTTGAGTTTATGCCGGGCAAAGACGGTCTGCTCCACATTTCCGAAATCAAATGGGAACGGTTGGAGACGATGGACGGTGTGATGCAGGTAGGCGAAGAGGTGAAAGTGAAATTGATCGAAATTGATAAGAAAACAGGTAAATTCAGACTTTCAAGAAAGGTTTTGCTTCCAAAACCTGCCGCCAAGGCCGAAACACCTTCCGCCTGATTGGCGTTAAGTGTGGCAGGGAACTGAATGTGGAATATTACGTGTTCAACTGATTAAACAATAATTGGATGAGACAACTCAAGATTAGTAAGCAAATCACCAACCGCGAGAGTCAATCGCTGGATAAATACCTGCAAGAGATCGGAAAGGTGGATTTGCTCACGCCTGATGAAGAGGTTGAATTGGCAAAGCGCATCAAAGATGGCGACCAGATTGCATTGGAGAAGTTGACCAAGGCTAACTTGCGCTTTGTGGTGTCGGTGGCGAAGCAATATCAAAATCAGGGATTGAGCCTGGGCGATTTGATTAACGAGGGTAACCTGGGTTTGATCAAAGCAGCACAGCGGTTT
>DHLV01000246.1:0-16146 GCA_002405445.1 Flammeovirgaceae bacterium UBA4659
GAGGTAGTTACTATCTCGAAAAAGGAAGTTGGAGTCCGTTTAACAGTCAAAATACAAGTTGGTTTACCGAGGCTTTTCCATTGTTATACCTGCCCTCTTATTGCACATTTCGCATGACAGATATTTGGCGAAGTTTTATTGCCCAAAGGATTATGTGGGAGTGTGATTGGGGCTTATTGTATCACGGTGCTACCGTCTGTCAAGAAAGAAATGAACACCGTTTAATCAATGACTTTGAACAAGAGATGCCCGGGTATTTGCAAAACGACAGAATAAAGACCCTTTTGGAAAATTTGAGTTTGAAACGCGGTCTATCTCACATAGGTGAAAACATGATGCGCTGTTATGAATCGCTGGTGCGCAATAAAATCATCTCTGATGCAAGGGAGTTAGACCTGTTGCAGGCGTGGTTAGATGATTTGGAGGTAATAAAGAAATGCTAGTACGAATTGTTAAAGACTGGGATTATCCTGCGGGTTTTTTTGGCCAGACGCCAAATGCGGACGGCCGGTGGAACGGTATACAGTTTACGGAAGAGAAAGTTGGCGAGTGTGATTATTTAATTGTTTTGCAGCGTCCGCCATACAACATCGAAGTGAGCTGCTTGCAAGGAAATGCATGGCTGATCATACAGGAACCTCCGGTGGATTATTTTAGATTTTTTACTAAGTCATTTCCGTATTTTGATCGGGTCTATAGTTATTATGATCATGCTAAGCACACGTATACCAAGCGCATGCAACCTGTGCTCCCTTGGCATTTGCTCAAAAGCTATCAAGAGTTGAGTTCCATCGGGAAGGCAGGCTTGAGTGAGAAAAAGGATGCTGTTGTTTGGGTTACCAGCAATAAAACCGGTTTTCCCGGACAGAAAGCAAGGATGGATTTAAGAGAGCAGCTTCAATCTACAAATCTACCCATACAAATTTATGGCCGTGGTTTTAAAGTAATACACGATAAATTCGATGCGCTTTTTCCCGCAAAATATTCGCTGGCAATCGAAAATTTTTCAACAACAGATTACTGGACCGAAAAATTGGCTGATAGCTTCTTGTCGTGGTGTTTACCCTTTTACTGGGGCGCCCCCAATCTGGAAGATTATTTTCCTGAACGCAGTTTTATTCGAATTGATGTACACAACCATGCCAACGCGATGGCCACCATGCAGCAAGCCATCAACAACCGTGAGTGGGAGAAAAGACTGGATGCTATCGAAGAAGCTCGTAACCTGGTGTTAAACCGATATCAATTTTTTCCTTACGTGGCTAAAATGATTTCAGAGGAAAATAGTAGCCAAACAGCCCACAAGGCACGCAAGATCTATCGGATACCGGCAAATCCGTATCCGTGGTTTTACAAAGTAGTAAATCACGTAAAGTATTACTGGAGACGTGTTTATGATATCACTAGGCAGGTTATTCGTTGATGACAAGAATTGAAAAGAATATTGCCCTTAACCTGCGAAGGTTTTGCAGAGTTGTACTTGGACTGAAGGATTCATTTGAAACCACCTCAGATCACTGTGATTATTTTGGTCAACAAGCTTCAGATATTATTCGCAATGGCCTTGAATCCTCGATGCCATTTGCAGTTTCAAGATTTGGACATAGTGAGCTACGCGCGCTGCTTACTTATTTGCACATCCGTGAGAGCGAACCTCGCTTGAAAAAGGTTTTGAAATATGCAAAGGGTAGCAAAGTTGAGCCTTGGTGGTACGAACACACGCTGACAAAAATTACACATAATGCCGGTGTATTTCCAAAGGAGATTGGTATCATAGAGGATTTTTGTCGATTGCTCTTACGTGAGATAGATCAGATTGATGTTTTAGGAAGTTGGCTTGGTGGTGAGAGATGGATTAAGCCAACGATGCCACACACGAAATTCATTCGGTTTCACGATTTCTATCACTTTTTACATCGAGATCCCTGGACGTTGGCATTAAAAGGAAAGCGAATACTAGTAGTGCATCCTTTTGCAAAATCAATTCAGTCTCAATACCGAAAGAAGTCGAACATATTTGAAGGAGTCCATGTGTTACCCGATTTTGACCTCATCACGTATCCCGCGGTGCAGAGTATTGCGCAAAATATACCCGGTGGCTTCAGCACATGGTTTGATGCACTCAATCGTATGAAACAAGATATTGCAAAAATCAGTTTTGATATCGCTATACTCGGATGCGGTGCTTATGGAATGCCACTTGCTACGTTTATTAAAAAGGACCTGAATGCAAAGGCAGTTCACCTAGGAGGTAACGTGCAAGTTTTATTTGGTATCAGAGGAACGCGGTGGGAGACCGACCCTGAGTTTCATCACCTTTTCAACCCCTTTTGGATAAAGCCCCTGCCTGAAGAAACCCCGGTCGGTCATGAATCAATAGACGGTAATTGTTATTGGTAATGCCCGGAATGGAAATGAAAAGTGCACAGCCTTTTTTCTCAATCATTCTACCCACTTTTAATAGGGCAAAATGGCTGCGCACTTCCATCCAATCAATACTTGCCCAGGAGTTTACTGACTATGAAGTGATCGTGGTTGATGATGGCAGCACAGACGATTCTGGAGAGGTGGTAAATAAATTAAGCGAGTTTCATCCGCAAATCAGGTACTTTTACAAGCAAAATGAAGAGAGAAGTATTGCCAGAAATTTTGGTATCTCTAAAGCGACAGGCAGATATGTAGGATTTCTGGATTCTGATGATAAACTGTATCCGAATCATTTGACTACAGCCTTCGACCTGCTGAAGCGAAACGGTTTTCCTGAAGTCGGTCATCTGGGATATGAAATGGTGGATGAGCAAGGTCATTCTATTTTGGTGAGAAATTCGTTTGACCAGACTTTTAAGTCGAAATTGATTCGCGAAAATATACTTCATGGTAACGCGATCGTGATTCGGAAGGACATCTTACAGGAAATACATTTCATACCCAGTACAGATGCAGTGTTATCTGAGGATTGGTATTTGTGGCTCAGGTTAGCGGCACGGTATCCCTTTTATTTCGACAATACAGTTACATCGGCAGTGTTGCACCATCCGGATAGAAGTCTTTTGAATATCAACCCGGTGAAACTAATCTCTAACACAAGAACGATTGTCTCGTATTTAGAGCAAGACATTACCTTTTTAAGCACCTATAAAAATCAGGCGTTTCGTCATTTTGCTGACCACTACACTTTCCTCACACTTACATTGGCTCATGTAAACAACAGGCGTTGGGATACGTTACAGTTTTTGGTCAAGGCATTCCACTACGACCCCGGTGTTGTATTCAGAAAACGATTTTGGGCATCAATAAAACATTGGTTTTATCATTTGGTGAAGTACTGATGCAAACGAAAACCGACACCGATTTTATTCACAGGGAAAGAATCCTGCTGATGATCCCAAATTTGGGTAGTGGCGGTGCTCAAGTAGTTTTTAGGCAACAAATAGCCGCTCTTTCTCCCAGATATGAGGTGATTGCTTGTGTTTTTAATTGGGATGGAGCCTTTGAAGAGGACCACCATTTGGGTGTTGTGTCATTGGATGTGCCCGGTGGGCAATTTTTTTTATCAAAGTTGTGGTACTTCATTTTGCGGGTAGCCCGCCTTCGGCTTTTGAAGAAAGAATATCAAATCAAGTTGACCATCAGTCATTTGGAGGGGGCTGACTATGTGAATTTATTGTCCGCCACAACCGGCAAGACTATTTGTTGGGTACACGGAACGAAGCGATTTGACCAAAACATATCAGGCTTTCTTGGTTACCTAAGAAAGTGGTTTTTGATCCCATTCTTGTACAGGAGGGCAACTCAGATCGTTGCTGTTAGCACTGACATAAAAACTGAGTTGATTGATACCTATGGTTTGCCGCGAAACATACTGACAACAATTAACAATGGTTTTGACCTTACTTCCATTTCGCAACTTCAGCGGAAACCCGTTCAAAGTGATATTTTTTGTTCACCAACGTTAGTCACACATTGCAGGTTAGCTGCACAAAAGAACATCCCCGGGTTATTGCTGGTAATGTCCAGATTAATTAAGAAGCAGAAATTGAAGCTACTCATCATAGGTGACGGAGAGTTGCGGAATAATTTGATTTCGTTGAGCAGACAGCTTGGCCTCAATACATTTTCTGCATGGGAAGACAAAATGCGCACGAACGATTTTGATGTCTACTTTATCGGGTATGTTTCTAATCCCTTTCCTTTTGTGGCAAAATCCTCAGCGTATGTGATGACTTCGGATTGGGAGGGCTTTCCGTTGGCATTGTGTGAAGCAATGGCTTGCGGTGTGCCGGTAATATCTACAGATTGTCAAACCGGTCCGAGAGAAATACTAACATCCTTGACTTTTGATCAACAAATTCAAAAAGCTCATTGGGGGGAATACGGAGTACTGATGCCACTTTTGAGCGGTGCGTCTGAAGAAGTCCTTGACGAGTGGTGCTCGGCAATTTTGGGTTTACTCAATGATGATGATCTTAGGATAAAGTATGCAAAAGCCGGAGCCCTTCGCGTAAAATCGTTTGATTTAGGAATAAATCAGAAGGCTTTGCTTGGTTTGGTATGGAGGCTTCTGAGTTAAGCACAAAAACCATCGCAATTCCGCAAGGTAGTTTGCCGCCCAATAAACTTCCCAGTGTTTTGAGTAATGGGCGCATGGCCATAGACCATTTTTTAACACCCTGCTCAACTGGTAATTCGGATTCAAAAGATCAAAAAGTCGCGAAAACGAGCACCATAGCAGCATGTCCACCAAACTCAAATTGAATCGTGGTGATGCGCTTGTCTGCGAGCATTGCCTCTGCGCCTTTTAACACCTCAAATTCAAAGCCCTCCACATCAATTTTTAAAAAAATCAATTCGCTCCATGTTTTCGATTTTGCAAAACGAATCCAGTGTGGTGACGGGTAAACGATGTACTTCAATACTCTTGGCATACGGTACTCGGTAGGAGTAGAAAGAAGAAAGGCCAGACCCCGCACCATCTGAAAAAAACGGGAGTGTTTCGTTTTTAGCCCCCAAACCGCTTTGGATTGCTACTACGTTGTTGATGCCACTGAGGTGAGTTTTTAAGATTGCATAGGTTGACGGAAGTGTTTCAAAGCAGTACACCATGCCTTGGGGAAATTGCAGGGCCAGCATGCGTAATCCCCGGTGTTAGCACCCACATCAAAAAGAATTGGTTTTTTTGAACGTGTTATTTTTTGCTTAACAAGTTTCAGTACGTTTAGCTCACCGCTTTGTTCAATGTTTTGAACCTGATCATAATTCATGCCCCGTAAACTGAACCGATGCATGGCCTCGAACATCCATTGGAGTTTTCGGTTGCCAATGAGTAATTTGCGTTCGAAGTAATCGTAAAGATTGACCATCATCACAAATTTGCTAAAGGAGACCTTTGCCGTTGGAAAGTAAGCCAAAAATATTGATAATCGATAATAGCCTCGATACAACTGGCGCCCTGCGGGCAATTGTGCAAGTTTGCTGCGCACTGCAGGCACACTTCAGATTTTCTTTTGTGATCCCTCGTCACTCCAAAGGTCGAGCGATGTTGGTCTCAAATGGATTCAGTCAAATATACGAACTGCCCATGCTAGAGTTGAGCAAAAGTGTGTGGTCGTGGATTTGCTATTTACCGCGTTTACTAACAAATACCCTGAGAATCAGAAAGATCATCAACTTGGAAGGAGCCGCATTGATTCATGTGAATGACGTTTATAACCTGTTAGCCACTGCTAACAGAATTTTGGGTGGCCGCACGCCTTATATATGCCACATACGCTTTTTGCCTCATCGGTTCCCTCGCCTGCTTTTCGAAACATGGGTGAACCTTCATGCCAGGTACTCCGCTCAAATTGTGGTTGTTTCAAAGGCAGTCAGCAATTCACTACCCAACGGCATCCGATCAATAATTATCTATGATGGGGTCGATTTTGGGCGGCAGATGATTCGAAATGATAATGAAGTTGCCCCCAAGGCATTCTACACATTCTTATACTTATCCAACTTTATGAAAGGCAAAGGCCAGAATTTCGCCATAGAAGCCTTTGCGAAAGCTTCTGATGAGCTGCCGCAATGGAAGCTTCGTTTTGTAGGTGGTGACATGGGCATTGCCAAAAATGCTAACTTTCGAAGGCAGCTCCAGCGGCAGGCCCATGAACTGGGGATATCAAAAAAAGTTGAATGGAATGGGTTTACCGCTGATGTGGAAAAAGAATATATGCGTGCAGATGTTGTGCTAAATTTTTCAGAGTCCGAGTCATTTTCTTTCACATGCCTGGAAGCACTCCATCTTGGCAAGCCTGTTATTGCGACAGATAGTGGAGGCCCCGGGGAAATAATAGAAAATAATATCAGTGGAATCATTGTTCCAACTAAAGATGTTGACGCGATGGCAAACGCGATGATCAAATTGGCTACAGATCGCCAATTGAGAAAGTCGTACTCAGTCAACGGTGCCCTCAGAGCGCGATCAATATTCAATTTTAGCACGACTGTCGATCATTTTTTTAGCCTGTATACCAAGTTGATCAGATGAAGCAGGTATTCGTTGCGGTGGTTTTGATGTACTCGTCAGTTCATGTAAACGGACAATTGTTTTCTGTTGATATACCAACGAATGCATGCTCGGAGCAGAATATTCTACTTAAAAATAACGCGGTCACTAACCCAACCTGGGTTGAATGGGACTTTTGTCAGGGAGATTTGCACGGAGATAACCCAACTGTAAAAGTGGCAACATCATCAAGTCAGTTGCCAGTGGGATCTACTTTAGCCAGGGCTTCAGGTAAATGGTATGGGTTTGTATGCGATAGAGCGGGTAATAAGTTGATTCGACTTGATTTTGGAACTGACCTCGCCAATAAAAATCCCCAATTGGTAAATTTGGGGAACCTCGGTGGAGACTTGTCGCAACCTCAAGGGATAAAGATAGTTGAGCACCAAAACAATTTCTACGCGTTTGTCAACAATCTTGGCAGCAATGCACTGGTTAGGATCTCTTTTGGTACAAGCCTCGAAAATTCGATTGTGAGTTCTAGCGTTTTGTTGAGCGGCTCCGGTTTCGACAATGGCGGAATGGATGTCGCGTTTGACGGTACCAGCTGGGTGATTGGTCTTACAAGCAGTAATCAATTAGCCATGTTCAATCTGGGTTCGTCACCTGCCAACAACGTTAGCAGTTCGTTTTTTACCAGTTCGATTGCAGATGTACAAAATATAGGTGGCCTGGATTTTGTTTCCGAGAATGGGCGGTGGTATGCATTTGTGTGCGGGTATACCTCCGCCACGTTTCACCGCTTGAATTTTGGGAGCAATCTGTTTTCGAATCCAACTGCAGTGAAACTAAATGTTTCAACGCCCCACCTGCCTTACGGCTTACAGGTTGAAAAAGACGATGGTGAATGGATGTTGTTTGGCGCAACACTTTTTGGGAATTTAGTTCGGTTAAACCTTGGTTTCGATGTTGAAAACAACAACCCGGTCTACAAGGATATCGGAACGTTCGGGCTACTTTTCAACACACTCAAGTTGTCTCTTGCCAGAAGCAAATCAAAATGGATAGCGCTCTCCACACGCTTTGACACAGGCGATTATTTTCTCATCGATTTTCCGACTGTCCCATGCTTTTTTAACAAGGCACATGCAGCCAACCTGGATACCATCACACTCAAACCATTGTCACCAGGAACGTATCATGTGTCGTTTGAAGCAAATGATGTATCTGGTACAAGAGTGTTGACATCCAGGCAAGTGAACGTGGCGGCTTTGAAATCTCCTGCCATATCAGTGACAAACACATTTTGTTTGGGTACCCCCAGTCAATTCAACATCAGCTCGGGCTCGTCAGTCGCTGAAGTACTTTGGGATTTTAACAACGACTGGATTGTTGATTCGAATTCTTTTTCTCCGCAGTATACTTTCCCAACTGCCGGCACCAAACAAGTGGCAATTCAGGTCAGGGATTCGCAAGGTTGCCTCAATTACATTTCTAAATCGACTACTGTTTTTACCAAACCTTCTTCGCAATTCAATTTAGTCAATCCTTCTCCTATTTGCACCAATCAAAGCCTCACATTTACGAATACCTCAACTGTCGATTTAGGATCAAACCCGGATTGGCAGTGGAGCGTAAACGGTACGCCTGTTTCGGTCAGCCGGAATTTGGATTTCACTTTTGCCAATACAAATCCGCAACAAATTACCTTACAAGCTTCGATACCCGGCTGTAGTACAACTTCTATCCAAACCATCAACACATTGGTACAGGGGCCGCTCGCCAACTTTACGTCACCCGCAACGGCATGCCAGCAAGGCACGATTTCATTCACCAACACCACCTTGGGGTCTGTTACCGGTTTCGCCTGGTCTTTTGGCGATGGTAACACCGCTACCACTACCCATGCCAGCAACACCTACCCCAACATCGGCACCTATGCGGTAACCCTGCAAGCCAACAATGCTGCTGGGTGCCAAAACACTGCTACCAAGAGTATTACAGTTTACTCCAAGCCGCAACCCGATTTTTCCCTTGGCCTCCCGCCATTTTCATGCGCAGGCAGCGCCTCGCAGTTCACCGACCAAACACCAGCTCCTACTGACAGCAACATTGCTGCTTGGCAATGGGCTTTTGGCGACCCGGCCAGCGGCACATCGGCAGCGCGCAATCCCAGCTATGCTTACACAACTGCCGGCAACTACAATGTTACGCTCACCGCAACCAGCAATTTTGGGTGTACCAACTCCACACAAAAAACAGTGACCATATCGCCTTCACCTCAGGCCGCCTTTACCAACTCTGTGGCGTGCGTGGGCACGCCCACCCAATTTACCGATGCGTCTTTGGGCAGCATCCGCTCGCGCCTTTGGACAATCCAGGGTAATTCATTTACATCTGCCGTTGTGCCGTTCTCTTTTGTGGGTGCGGGTTCATACCCAGTGGTGCTCACCGTTACAGCCAACAACAACTGCATCAGTCAGATTTCCAAAAACATTGTGGTGCCGGTGCCTCCTTCACTCGATTTTTCAGCGCAAGCCGCCTGCAATACCAACCCAACTTTATTTGCCGAAGTAACAGCAGGTGCCGATGTGCCCGTGTCACAAACATGGAACTTTGCCGGCCTGGGCATCGGGGCCGGGGCAACAGCACAGTTTACGTTCAATACAACCGGTACCTACACGGTGCAATTGCAGAGCACACGCCAATCGGGCTGCGTGTTTAGCATCACCAAAAATGTGAACATCATACAGGGGCCCGTGGCAGACTTCACCCCGTCTGTTGACGTGGGTGGCCCGCCACTGACGGTGAACTTCAACAACATGTCTTCGGGCGCCAGCAGTTATTTGTGGCGCTTTGGTGATACGGCCAACACTACTTCCACGCAACTCAATCCAAGTTTTATTTTTACCGACCTGGGTGTGTATGCAGTCAAGTTAACTGCAACCAATGCGATTGGATGTTCTTTCACCGCATCAAAACCCATTACCGTGCTGGTGCCCAACATCAATGTGGTGCTGACTGATTTTAACGTGGTGGCGGATCTCTCCGGAGTGCTTACCCCTTCAGTCACTGTTAGCAACCTGGGCAACCTGCCTGTCAACCAGCCGGATCTGGTTCTGGAAGTGGAGTCGGCAGGTCTCATCCAAAAAAAACTACAGGTACAAATACTGCCGGGTCAAACAGTTTCGGTGCCCATCGATTTGCGCATTGTACCGCGCTGGGCATCCTACCTATGTGCCGAATTGGTGGTTCCCAACAATGTTGCCGATTTTGACAGGCGAAGATGCCTGCCGCTCGGCAACAATGAGGTGTTTTTTTCCCCCTACCCCAATCCAGCACGAGACATCTTGAACTTCGACTGGGTGAGCACGCAACCGCGCCCCGTGACGGCAATCGTTTTTGGCCCGGGTGGTAGTGAGGTGCTGCGCCACCAGTTCACATCGGTGGCGTCAGGCTTGAACCGCCTGCAGTTAATTACCAGCCAACTCCCAAACGGGGTTTACCATGTTCTTTACTCAGACGGTGCCGTAACGAAATCTTTTAGTTTTGCGGTCGCTAATCGTTGACATTCACCAAATTTAGTTTGGATTTGTACATTTTTCTTGGGATTTTATTCCAATATTTGTCTGGCAAACGTACAAGGAAATGAAGGTAAAACTGGACCCCACTGATCGCAAGATTTTAGAACTATTGCAGCGAGATTCAAACATCACAAACGCCCAACTTGCCCAGGAAATTGGTCTTTCCCCTGCGCCCACACTCGAAAGGGTAAAGAAGATGGAAACCATGGGTGTCATTAAAAGCTATCATGCAGTGATAGACCTGGCGAAAGTTGGATTGGGAGTATGCACTTTGGTAACAGTGTCTCTCAAAGGACACAACAAAGAAAACATCAACGCATTTATGAAAGCAGTGAACAATGTTCCTGAAGTGGTGGAATGCCACCATGTAACGGGTAGCGCTGATTTTGTTTTGAAAATTGTGGCGGCAGATATACCATCTTACCAAAACCTGATGTTGGAAAAGTTGTCTAATATAGAGGTGGTAGACAACATGCAGACGACCATTATTTTATCTACTTTGAAAGACAGCAAAGTTGTGCCGTTGCCATGAGCAAAGTGATCGAAAAAACACTTGTGTTAACCGGCCCGCAGATCAATCAGAAGATAAAACGGATTGCATTTGAGGTTTTTGAAAATAATCCAAAAGAGAAATCGCTGGTGCTGGCCGGTATCGATGGGCAGGGCTACGTATTGGCAAAGTTGTTGGCCAAAGAAGTTAAGTCCATTGCTGGCATAGAGACCCACGTCATCAAAGTTTTGGTTGACAAAATGGCACCTGCCCAGTGTGATGTACAGGTAAATGCCCCAGCTGCCGGTTACAAAAAGAAGGTGGTAATTTTGGTGGATGATGTGTTGAACAGTGGCCGAACCCTTGCCTATGCCATGAAACCTTTTTTGGAAGCCGGTGTCAGGAAAATGGAAGTAGCCGTGCTGGTCAACCGAAGTCGCACGTCTTTCCCCATCATGCCAGCATATACAGGTTATGAATTGGCTACAACCTTAACAGACCATGTTGAGGTGCAGCTTGGCAAAGAGGCGGCTGTTTATTTGTTGTAAAATTTCAGACCGTACGTATTGCGGATGAAATTTTGAATTTTAAATCCGAAATCAATGCATGATGCCTGTTGAAAAAAATGCAGCGCTAAAGAAAATCACCATCCATCAGCTGCGCGGTATGACGGCACGTGCTGAGGAAATGGTCATGCTCACTGCTTACGATAACAGCATGGCAAGAATAATCGACTGGGCAGGAATTGCGGTGGTTTTGCGGGCGACTCGGCCAGCGATGTCATTGCGGGGGATAAAACAACGATGCTGATCATGCTCTGTCAAACAATTTACCAAGCACCTTTGCCAGGAAAGGCAATAAAACGTGAATTGGTGGTGGTCGATATTGTATTGGGTTGTTATCAAGTCAGTTCGATTGAGGCGTTTTGGCCATCGATTCGTACCCTGAAGGAGGCGGGTGCCCATGCCGTGAAGTTAGAAGTTGGCGATAAAGCAAAAGATTCAGTTTTGCGAATATTGTGTGCCAGAGTGTCTGTGGTGGGTCACCAGTGTTTAACCCAACAGTCCGTTGACAAATTCAAAACCTATACGGTACACGTGCTCGAGAAGAAGCTCACAAACTGATATAGGATGCAGAGAAATTCTACAGTGATGTGGTTGCTTTGGGTTGGTGCTGGAGAGAATCAACGCAGCTCTGGCCAACGTGGTGGCCGGTCGGCTTTAAATCCCAGTTATCTGGATTGGTGCCGGGCCGGATATAGATGGCCAGGCGTTGGAGATGCAAGATTTGTTAGGTATCACACAAGAGTTTAAGCCCTGCTTTTTGTGCGGGCATGCGGATTTGATTGATTTGATCACGCAGGCTGTGGGCAAGTACATTGACGATGTAAAACCATTTGAATTCCCATATCAAGATGAAAATTATGGAAGCTTTTCTTATTGGTATCACATTTATATTATCCCCAGCGTTGACGTTGTCTCAGGTCACACGGTATCTTGATGAGCAAGGTACTGACACTGATAGTGCAAGAGCGATTTATGTGGTGATGTATTTGGATAAGCTATCGAAATCGTATTATCTCAACCCAAAAAGAATTCGCTACGAAGAGACGCAGGCAGATGATGGCCTAGTGACGAGAACACAGTATTATCGAACAGGTCAAATTATGGCAGTGGGCAGCGTGAAAAACGGTAGACCAGCCCGTTCAGTGAAATCCTTTTATGAAAACGGAAAGCCCCAAGGAGAACTTGAGTTTGAGCATTTTGAACTGACGAGAGTTTCCATTGTGCGTGTTATCAACTATTGGGACTCCATCGGTAATAAAATTATTGATAATGGAAACGGGCAGTGTACGTGTGTTTTAAACCCGTTTGAAAATGCCACTGTTGCAGAAAATGGTAAAATTGTCAATCAACTGAAAGAGGGCGAGTGGACAGCCAACACAGCAATATACTCTTATCGGGAAACCTACGAAAATGGTCAACTTCAGCGTGGAACACTGAACTATCGCGGTGAGTCTTTTGATTACAATGTAATCGAAGAAAGCGCACAGCCGGCAGGCGGCATGGAGGCGCTTTATGCGCATGTGGGCCGCGTCATGAAGTACCCCGTGAAAGCCAGACGACAAGGAATTCAGGGAAGGGTTATTGTGCAATTTGTGGTTCAAAAAGACGGCACACTAACGGATACCCACGTCATAAATGGGATTGGCGGTGGCTGTGATGAAGAAGCCATTCGTGCAATCATGTCTTCACCAAAGTGGAAACCGGGCAAGCAACGAGGGCGGCCTGTGAAGCAACGGTATATGTTGCCGATTCAGTTCAGGTTGGGATAGAACTTATTTTTGTACTTTGCCAACGAAATACACACCAATATGAGCAACCAAAAAATAACGATCTCTAACGGAAAACTGAATGTGCCAGACAACCCGACCATCCCTTTCATAGAGGGCGATGGCACCGGAATAGACATTTGGCCGGCCTCCCGGCATGTATTTGATGCGGCAGTTGAGAAGGCCTACAACGGCAAGCGCAAAATCACCTGGAAAGAAGTACTGGCGGGCGAGAAGGCTTTCAATAAAACGGGCAATTGGATGCCCGAAGAAACGCTTACAATTTTCCGTGAGTATTTGGTGGGCATAAAAGGCCCGTTGACTACACCGGTGGGTGGAGGCATTCGCTCGTTGAATGTGGCTTTGCGCCAGGAGCTCGACTTGTACGCGTGTGTGCGCCCGGTGCGCTGGTTTACGGGCGTGCCGTCTCCAGTAAAGGAGCCGCAAAAAACCGACATGTGCATCTTCCGCGAGAATACCGAAGACATCTACGCGGGCATCGAGTTTCAGCAGGGCAGTGACGATAACAAGAAATTCATGGCCTTCTTCAAAGAAAACTTTTCAAAGCAGTACAAGAAAATCCGTTTCCCCGAAACATCCGGCATTGGCATTAAGCCTGTTTCGAAAGAAGGAACGGAGCGTTTGGTGCGCTCGGCTATTCAATATGCCATCGACCAAAAGAAGCCCAACGTAACGTTGGTCCACAAGGGCAATATCATGAAGTTTACCGAGGGCGGATTCCGCGATTGGGGCTACGCCTTGGCAAAAAATGAATTTGGTGCCACAGAGTTAAATGGTGGCCCGTGGATGGTGATGGAAAAAAACGGGCATAAAATTGTAATTAAAGACGCGATTGCCGATGCTTTCTTGCAGCAAATTTTGTTGCGCCCCGATGAGTACTCCGTAGTGGCCACGTTGAATTTGAATGGCGACTATATTTCTGATGCGCTGGCTGCCATTGTAGGTGGTATTGGCATCGCACCGGGTGGTAACGTGAACTATATCACTGGCCACGCGATTTTTGAGGCAACACACGGCACCGCACCTAAGTACGCTGGCCAAGATAAGGTAAACCCTGGGTCGGTAATTCTTTCGGGTGTGATGATGCTGGAGTATATGGGCTGGCAAGAGGCTGCAGACTTGATTATCAAAGGCTTGGAAGGAGCCATCTCGGCCAAGCGCGTAACATACGATTTCCACCGACTGATGGAAGGTGCAACGCTTTTGAAGTGTTCAGAGTTTGGGCAAGAGGTGGTGAAGAATATGTAATTATTGAGCTTGCGAATAATTGGAAAAGCTGCCAGACATGGCAGCTTTTTTTGTGTAGCTCACACTGACACAGGGTTTTTGTCACCCCGAGCGTGGCGAAGGGTAGCGAAGCCATCAGCAACAACGCATAGGCGGCTGGCGCGGCCGGAGACTTTGGATTGATGGCTATTGCCACTTGGTGAAAGGCCGGACTCAAACAGACCATCGTCAATAAAACCGAAAACCAGATTGCCCTCATAGACTGAAATGAATTTGTGTTTAACTGATAAACATATGCCAATTTATCACCAAAGGGAACAACTACTTTTATCCTGCGTGAAGAACCTAATGCTACATTTCGCTATTGAAAAAAATTGATTTCACCCACCTTTTGCAGGTTTGCGCATTTATAGTACCTTTGCAGTCCTTATTTTAAAGGGTAAAAAAACAAAACATAAATGCCTACCATTCAGCAACTTGTGAGAAAAGGAAGGGAAAAATTGACATTCAAGTCAAAGTCGCCTGCCTTAGATTCGTCCCCCCAACGCAGGGGTGTTTGTACCCGCGTGTACACCACAACGCCTAAAAAGCCTAATTCTGCAATGCGTAAAGTAGCCCGCGTTCGCTTAACCAACCAGAAAGAGGTAAACGCCTACATCATGGGCGAGGGGCACAACTTGCAAGAGCACTCGATTGTGTTGGTACGTGGTGGTCGTGTAAAAGACCTTCCAGGTGTACGTTATCACATCATCCGTGGTGCGTTGGACACTGCGGGTGTTAACGGTCGCAAGCAAAGCCGCTCTAAATATGGCGCTAAGCGTCCGAAGGCAGGCGCAGCTGCTCCGGCAGCAAAAGGTGCTCCTGCAAAAGGCAAAAAGTAATTGAATAAAGAAGAAAAAGATAGCAACTCATGAGAAAGGCAAAACCCAAGAAAAGATACCTTCTTCCTGACCCAAAGTTTCAAGATACGCTGGTGACCAAATTTGTGAACTACATGATGCACGATGGCAAGAAAAGCGTTGCTTATGGCATTTTCTATGACGCCATTGAGCAAGTGGAAAAGAAGGCAGGTGGCGAAAACGGTTTGGAAGTGTGGAAACGCGCCATGAACAATGTAATGCCTGCTGTGGAGGTAAAAAGCCGCAGGGTGGGTGGAGCAACTTTTCAGGTGCCTGTAGAAATACGCCCCGAGCGCAAAATCAACTTGAGCATCAAATGGTTGATTGAGTATGCACGCGCACGTGGCGAAAAAACGATGAAAGATAAATTGGCCAGCGAGATTTTGGCCGCCTCTAAGGGCGAAGGTGCTGCTATCAAAAAGAAAGATGATACCCACCGCATGGCTGAAGCCAACAAGGCATTCTCTCATTTCAGATTCTAAAATCCCAACCCAAAGAATAAAAAGTCAAAAATCTAAAATCATTAATCAGAGATGGCAAGGGATTTAAAATTTACAAGAAACATCGGTATTGCTGCGCACATTGATGCTGGTAAGACAACTACCACCGAGCGCATTCTTTATTATGCCGGTGTAAACCATAAAATTGGTGAGGTGCACGAAGGTGCAGCCACCATGGACTGGATGGCTCAAGAGCAAGAGCGTGGTATCACCATTACCTCTGCTGCTACTACAGTTCATTGGAAGTATAGAAATAATGATTATCACGTAAACATCATCGATACGCCAGGCCACGTTGACTTTACTGTTGAGGTAAATCGTTCGCTGCGCGTATTAGATGGTTTGGTGTTTTTGTTCAGCTCTGTTGATGGCGTGGAGCCCCAATCAGAAACCAACTGGCGTTTGGCAGATAATTACAAAGTTGCCCGTATCGGTTTCGTGAATAAGATGGACCGCTCTGGTGCTGATTTCCTGGGCGTTTGTAACCAAGTAAAAGAAAAATTAGGTAGCAAGGCCGTTGCGTTGCAATTGCCGATTGGTGCTGAAGATAACTTTAAAGGTGTGGTTGATTTGATCAACAACCGCGGCATTATTTGGAACGAGCACGAT
>DHLV01000246.1:16390-25072 GCA_002405445.1 Flammeovirgaceae bacterium UBA4659
GAGGCCGTTGCGGAATATGACGAGACTTTGATCGAAAAGTTCTTCGAAGACCCTAATTCCATTACGGAAGCAGAGATATTAACAGCGTTGCGTAAGGCGGTAATTGATATGAAGATTGTACCAATGGTGTGCGGTTCTTCATTCAAGAACAAAGGTGTACAAACCATGCTCGACTATGTAATGGAATTGTTGCCTTCACCGTTGGATAAAGACGTGATTGTTGGTACGAACCCTGATGATGGTAGCGAAGTAGAGATTCGCCCGAGCGAGTCAGAGCCATTTGTTGGTTTGGCATTTAAGATTGCCACTGACCCATTTGTAGGTCGTTTGTGTTTCGTGCGCGCTTACTCTGGCGTGTTGGAGTCAGGTTCTTATATTAAGAACACCCGCTCCGATGCGAAGGAACGTATCTCACGCGTATTCCAAATGCATGCCAACAAGCAGAACCAAATCGAACGCTTGCAGGCGGGTGATATTGGTGCGGTTGTAGGTTTCAAAGACATTAAGACAGGCGACACGTTGTGCGATGAAAAACGCCCAGTAGTGTTGGAGTCTATGATCTTCCCTGAGCCGGTTATTGGGTATGCCATCGAGCCTAAGAAGCAAGCAGATGCTGATAAGTTGGGCATGGCCATTGCTAAATTGGTGGAAGAAGATCCTACGTTGCGCGTGAACACTGACCAAGAAACAGGTCAAACTATTTTGCGCGGAATGGGCGAATTGCACTTGGAAATCATCATCGATCGTTTGAAGCGTGAGTTCAAGGTTGAGATCAACCAAGGAGCTCCTCAAGTTGCTTACAAAGAGGCGTTGACCAAGAATGTTGAGCACAAGGAAGTTTATAAAAAGCAGACCGGTGGTCGTGGTAAGTTTGCCGATATCGTATTTGAAATCGGGCCACGCGAGTTGGGTCCTGAAGATAAGCCGGGATTGGAGTTTGTTAACGACATCGTGGGTGGTGTAATCCCTCGCGAATTCATCCCTGCTGTGCAGAAAGGATTTGAATCAGCAATGGTAAACGGTCCTTTGGCTGGTTACCCTATTGATTCTATGACGGTACGTCTGTTCCACGGTTCGTATCACGATGTGGACTCTGACTCGTTGTCTTTTGAATTGGCGGCACGTATCGGCTTCAAAGAAGCAGCAAGCAAGTGTGCTCCACAGTTGTTAGAGCCTATCATGGGTGTTGAGGTAATTTCACCTGATGAATACACAGGCGCGGTAACAGGCGATTTGAACCGCAGAAGAGGAATTATGAAGGGTATGGACACGCGCGGTGGTGCACAAGTGATTAAAGCTGATGTACCGTTGAAGGAATTGTTCGGTTATATCACAGACTTGCGTACGTTAACTTCTGGACGTGCATCTGCGAACTTAACATTCTCGCATTATGCCCCTGTGCCGAAAAACCTTGCAGACAAAGTAATTGAAGAAGTAAAGGGAGCATTAGCTACCTCCAAATAAACAATCTAAAAGACGTTTAGATATGAGCCAAAAAATCAGAATCAAATTGAAGTCGTACGACCATAACTTGGTTGACAAGTCTTCTGAAAAAATTGTGCGTGCCGTAAAGGCAACTGGCGCAGTAGTAAGTGGCCCCATTCCTTTGCCTACAGAAAAGGAAAAATTTACTGTGTTGCGTTCGCCACACGTAAATAAGAAGGCTCGCGAGCAGTTTCAATTGTGCACTTACAAGCGCGTGGTTGATATCTACTCTAGCAGTACAAAAACAATTGATGCTTTAATGAAGTTGGAGTTGCCTTCAGGCGTTGACGTTATCATCAAGTAGTATTGATTAATCTGTAATCGAAAACATCCTGACCTCTTCGGTCGGGATGTTTTTTTTGTAGTATAAAATCGAACCAGTTTACCCGTAATTTTTATTCTATTGTGGCTTTACTCGAGAAACATTTAGTTGTAAAAAAATCTTCCTTGCCCGGTGCCGGAAAGGGACTCTTTACGAAAGTGGCGATCAAGAAGGGCACCCGGATCGTTGAATACAAAGGACAGATAGTGACATGGAAAGAAGTGGAGAAAATGGCCGATGATCGCAACGGGTATGTTTTTTACTTCACCAGTAAGTATTGTATCGATGCTTGGAAAACCAAAAAATCGGTGGCACACTTCGCTAACGATGCCATGGGTATTGTGCGCGTGCCGGGTGTCCGTAACAATTCAGATTATGTGACCGAGAAAAAGCGTTGCTATATTGAAGCCAGTCGCGATATCCCGAAGGGTTCAGAAATCCTAGTTGGCTATGGGGCCGACTACTGGAAAGTAATTCGATATAACATTCGATTGGCGCAAAAGAATCAATTGAAGGAAGGGAAAAAACCCAAAACCGAGCTCCCGCATCAACATGCAGCTAAGCGGGTCAAGAGCAATTGAGATTCATAAGGGGTTTGTTACGCAGCAACCTTTCGCTTCTTTCTCTTGGCAATTTTACTGATAACCCGTAAGGCATCATTCACCGAATTTGAATCTGGGAAAGATTCAATTAAATCAGCATCCAGCACTACTACATTGCTTCCTTTAGAAAAGCGCTTGGCATATTTGCCTTTAACGCCATTTTTAAAATCGTATTCAGGTCGCATCAAGTTGTTTTTGGATAATCAAAAATAGCATTTATTGTCTGATTTGAGAAAAATAGAGTTGACGCTCGTTGACGCTCTTTTCTGGAAGCCAGCCGAGAACTGATGATACGAATTTTTTCTTTACGGTCTGTGTGAACAACAACCAGTACTCGTTCATGAAAGGAACTTCCAATGGTGATATTTCTTATCTCTTGGACAGAATGGTCAGGGTCATCGATTGTTAAAGAATTGTCATCAGCAAAAATTGTAGCGGCTTCTTCGAATGACACTTTATGTTTTTCTAGATTGGCTATTGCTTTTTTCTTGTCCCATTCGAAGAGTAAAGCCATGAGTAATGAATTTTAAAAAGTAAACCCAACGCTTTTCATATCGTCCCAAAATCCTGGGTACGATTTATTAACTACTTCGGGAGCTTCAATTCTGATGTTCGTAAAGGTTGCCCAAGGCGCAAAACCCATGGCCATGCGGTGGTCATGGTAGGTGTTGATTTCGAGGTTCGAAGTTTGATGTTTGAAGTTCGAGGTTGATTCGAGTACCGAACCTCCAACCGCTAACCTCCATCTTCCAACGGCCGGTTCGGTCAACTTTGCACCTATCTTACCCAACTCATTTTGCAGCGCGGCAATTCGGTCTGTTTCTTTGATGCGCAAACTTTCCAAGCCGGTGAACTCGCCCGAGATGCCCTTGGCGGCACAAACTGGTAACACGGTCTGCGCTAAATCGGGGCAGTCTTTGAAACCCCAACTCAAATGGCTCACATGTTCTTTTTTGGTGAGTCGCAGGGAAGTATCAAAAAAATCAGCCTGCACACCGAGTTGCGACATGATGTCGACAATTACCCTATCACCTTGCAGCGATCGTTCGGTAACATTTGGCAAAATGATTTCTGCTTCCTTTGCCAACGCGGTGAAGGCAAACCAATAACTGGCCGATGACCAATCAGCCTCAACGGTGTATTGGGCCGGGCGATACTGTTGGTTTGGTATAGAAATCGTATTGTGCTTCCAATCTGTTTGGCAATCCACGCCAAACTCGTGCATCAGCGCGGCTGTCATCTCTATGTAAGGTACACTACCCACTTTTCCCGTAAGGGTGATAACTAAGCCTTTTGGCAGAAGGGCACCTGTCATCATCAGAGCGGAAATGTATTGACTACTCACATCGCCAGGGATTTCCAACTCAGCAGTTGCTTGATTGGCAAAGCCTTGGGTCTCAATCGGAGGAAACCCTTCTTTTTCGAGGTAGTTGATCGTGGCACCCAGTTTTCGCAAGGCACTCACCAGTAGGCCAATCGGGCGCTCTTTCATACGTGGGGTGCCTGTAATTTCTTTATGCTGTCCTGTAAGCGCAAAAAAGGCAGTGAGAAAACGCATGGTGGTGCCAGCGTCTTTTACATCAATTACTTTTTCAGGATTGGCCAAAGCCTGCATCATCAATTGCGTATCGCGAGCGTCAGACAAATTACGAACGACTGCTTGGTTGCCACTGAGGGCTTTTAAGATGAGGGCTCGGTTACTAATGCTTTTCGAAGCGGATAACCGCAGCACGGTGCCGCGTATTGTTGAGCAAATTGGCAAGTGGAGATACGAACTCAATGGGCTATGCGTTCAACTTTAAAAATATTTTTTGCAAGTACTTTTTTTCTACAGTTTGAAACAAATAATTTTAAAAATCAGTTAACACCCATATGAACACGAACAAAAAAATAGCGATTGGATTAGGCGTAGCCGGTGCTGCTTTGTTGGCCACCTGGCTGCTGACAGGTAGCCGTAAGCAAAAAACCAAAGACTTTGTGGCAAAAGCTGCCAAGAAGGTCAAGGATGCGTTTGGCGAGAAAGGGAAGGAAGACGAATCGGATGTGCATTACGTTTAAAAAACGGTGCGCTACAACGACCGATAGTAGTCTAATGCCTCTTTCATTTCCATCTCACTAACCGCAACATCCCACATGCAATGCCCTAAACCCTCGGGCAACGCCATCAACACAGTATTTCCTTTGTTTTTCTTGTCCTGCAAAACGAGCTGAAGGATGGTGTGATCATCAAACTTGACCGTCACTTTCCCAAAGATTTGCAAAATGTACTGCCTCACTTCGGTAAGTTCATCCTCAGCAACTAGCCCTTTTTGTCGGGCGATGTAGGTTTCAGCAATCATTCCCATGGCGATAGCCTCTCCGTGCAACAAGGGGCGGCCTGAATCCAAAAAATGTGTTTCGAGCGCGTGGCCGAGCGTATGCCCAAAGTTGAGGGTTTTGCGTATTCCCTTTTCAGTTGGGTCTTGGTTGGTAATCCTTTCTTTGATGCCAATCGAATGGGGAATCAGCATTGGCCAGTCTTGGTTCAGTAGTTCATTTTTTCTAATGGTATTCCACATGGCTCGGTCCGCAATCAGGCAGTGTTTGATTACTTCGGCATAGCCCGACCGCAACTCATGCGCTGGAAGCGTTTTTAAAAAGGCTGTGCTCACCAATGTTGCCAGCGGCAATTGAAATACACCGATATGGTTCTTATAGTTTTCAAAGTCAATACCTAATTTACCACCTACGCTGGCATCTACCTGAGCTAGCAGGGTAGTTGGCATCAGCACAAAACCGATGCCTCGTTTGTAAGTGGCGGCACAAAAGCCACCCATATCGCCAAGCACCCCACCACCGAGTACCAGCAACATGGCGTGCCTGTCAAAGTTTAGTTGGGTAAGTTCTTTCCAAATTGTTTGGCACGTGTTTAAGTTTTTGTGCTGCTCGCCCTGAGACACTTCGATAACGGAGTGTTTCGGCAAATACTGACTGATTGTTGGGTAGCATAAACGGTAAGTGTTTGAATCGACCAAAACTGCCAATTGTGTAAAGCTGTTTTCAAGAAAAAACTGAGTTAAAAGTGCTTCAGGTTGGGGGTTCAGTCGAACGAGCGAATTTGGCATTGGCACGGTGGGGTCAGGAGCTTAAAAATTGAGCTTTTAGTGTCTGTAAAATAAATGAATAAATGGTGAATTGCACCCTTATATTTGCACCGAATTTTCAACATGGAAACTGTTGCGCCCGTAACCTTTGCAGATACTGAAGTTGCCTTTTCTTACAAAAGCGACCGTGAATTGAGAAAGGCAAATTTTATTTTTTCAGTCGTCAATCATCCCTCGGTTTCGGCTGTGGCCACCGGCTTGGCAAAAATGGCGCTGGCTCTTCACCTGCCCATCAAAGGCATTATCCGAAGCACGGTGTTTGAACATTTTTGCGGAGGTGAAACAACTGAAGACACGGTGAAGACCATTGACAAGCTGGCCCAGTTCAAGGTAGGTGCTATTTTAGATTATTCGGTGGAGGGCGAAGATGACGAGCCGAGCTTTGACAAAACCACTGAAGAGATTCTGAAAACTTTTGATGTGGCGAAAGACCACCCGTCAATTCCCTTTTGCGTGTTTAAGATGACCGGCTTGGCGCGGTTTGAGTTGCTGGAGAAGGTGCACGCCAAGGCATCTTTATCTGACAAAGAGGTTGCGGAAGTCGAGCGAATCAAAAATCGTGTAGACCGCATTTGCAAAAAAGCATTTGACTTGGGCGTGCCAATTTTGATTGACGCTGAAGACAGTTGGATACAAGACCCTATCGATGAAATAGCTTATTCGATGATGCGAAAGTACAATCTTGAAAAAGCGATTGTATTCAACACCTGTCAAATGTATCGCAGCGATATGCTCGGTAACCTGAAGAACGCTTTTCATGAGGCTGCAATGCATAATTATTTTTTGGGCGTGAAGATGGTGCGTGGTGCTTATATGGAGAAAGAAAGGGAGCGGGCTACAAAAATGAATTACCCAGACCCCATTCACGCCAACAAAGCTGGTACTGATGATGCATTTAATAAGGCGTTAGCCTTTTGCATTGACAACAAGCAGCGTGTGTCGGTAATGTGTGGTTCGCACAATGAATATAGCAACCAATACCTAGCAGTGTTGATGAACAAACACGGTATGCGCAACGATGACAAGCGCGTGTGGTTTGCACAATTGCTCGGCATGAGCGATAACATTTCTTTCAATCTCGCGAAAGCAGGCTACAACGTGGCGAAGTACGTGCCATACGGGCCGGTTGAATCAGTGATGCCCTATTTGCTTAGGCGTGCTGCAGAAAATACTTCGGTAGCGGGGCAGAGCAGCAGAGAGCTTACGCTGATCAGAAAGGAATTGAAAAGAAGAAAATCATAATTACTTCATCTCAGATTTGCGATTATGCACTTGAGCGAACAAGAAATTATCCGTAGGCAAAGTTTGGAAGAATTGCAGAAGTTGGGAATTGAGCCCTACCCAGCGGAGCTTTTTGAAGTGAATGTTTCTGCCAGAGAAATCCACGCCAACTATCCCAATCAAAAAATTGAGTACAAAGATGTGTCGATTGCGGGGCGTATTATGACACGCAGGGTAATGGGCAACGCCTCTTTTGCCGAGTTGCAAGATGAAACCGGCCGTATTCAGGTTTATTTTAGGCGTGATGATATTTGCCCGGGCGAAGACAAGACCCTTTACAATACTGTGTTCAAAAAGTTACTGGACATCGGTGACATTATTGGCGTGAAGGGTTTTGTATTCACCACACAAACAGGTGAGATATCCATTCACGTAACGAGCTTTAAGGTGCTGGCAAAGTCGCTTAGGCCTTTGCCAATTGTAAAGGAAACAAAAGACGAACAAGGCAACGTAGTGTTGCATGATGCCTTCACTGACCCAGAGCAGCGCTACCGCATGCGTTATGTTGATTTGACTGTAAACCCGCACGTGCGCGATGCCTTCATTAAACGAACGCAGTTGGTAAATTCCATGCGCGAGTACTTGGCGGGAAAAGGTTACTTGGAAGTAGAGACACCCATATTACAACCTCTTTACGGAGGTGCGCTGGCTAAACCATTTAAAACGCACCACAATACTTTGGATATGACGCTGTACTTGCGCATTGCCAACGAATTGTACCTGAAGCGGTTGATTGTGGGCGGTTTCAATGGCGTGTTTGAGTTTTCAAAGGACTTCCGTAACGAGGGCATGTCTCGTTTTCACAATCCTGAATTTACCCAGGTTGAATTGTATGTCGCCTACAAAGATTACAATTGGATGATGGAGTTGGTGGAGGAAATGATTGAGAAGGTAGCCCTTGACCTACACGGAACCACGCAAGTAACGGTGGGAGAGAACCTAATTGACTTTAAGCGGCCATGGAAACGTTTCACAATGTTTGAGGCGATACAAAATTATACTGGCATCGATATCTCAAACATGGATGAGGCTGCGCTGCGCGATGCATGCAAGCAGTTGCACGTACCGCAAGATGCTACGATGGGCAAAGCGAAACTCATCGACCAGATATTTGGCGAAAAGTGTGAGCCACAAATCATTCAGCCCACCTTTATTACCGATTACCCGGTGGAGATGTCGCCCCTTTCAAAGAAGCATAGAAGCAAACCTGGTTTGGTAGAAAGATTTGAGGCCATTTGCAATAGAAAGGAAATTTCAAATGCTTACTCAGAATTGAATGACCCAATCGATCAACGCAGGCGATTTGAAGAACAATTAGAGGCAGGCAAGCGTGGTGATGAAGAAGCCATGGCATTGGATGAAGATTTTCTTCGCGCCTTGGAATACGGCATGCCGCCCACAGCAGGCCTGGGCATCGGCATAGATCGACTGTCCATGATCATGACTAACTCGCCTTCTATTCAGGATGTGATCTTTTTCCCCCAGATGAAGCCCGAGAAAGCGGCAGAACCGGTGGATGCGGAAAAAGAATTTCTAAACGCAGGTATTCGTGCAGAGATCATCCCCATCCTTACCAAGTTGGGCTACCACTCGGTTGCGCAATTGAAAGCGACCAAGCCCACCAAGTTGTTCAACGATATACCCGGCATGCGCAAGAAACTAAAGCTGGATGCTGTGCAGAACCCAACTTTGAAGGAAATTGAAGGGTGGCTTAGCTGAGTGATGATAGATTACTGATTGAAGATTACAGATTTCAAATTTCAAAATTCAATTTGTCATCTTCATTCTGCAATCTGCAATCTGTAATCTGTAATCTGCATTCTGTAATCTGTAATCTGTAATCTGTAAT
>DHLV01000253.1:0-3698 GCA_002405445.1 Flammeovirgaceae bacterium UBA4659
AACACAAAAGTTGGTCGGGCGGCCAAGTTTAACGCGGTCTTCGCCAAGCTGCCAATGACTACTTGCTTTTTTATTGGTAGTTGAGTTGTATTCCGTGTTTGTTTGCCAATAAAGTTAATAGTTTGAGTTCGCGCTCTTGTAGCTTTGCCTGATAATTTTTAATCCCTGTCTCTACATACTCTTTCCCTTTGGTGATGATGTTGTAGTAAGCCATGGCAATTTTCCGCGCCCCTGCCTTGATAGCGATAGGGGCTCCTTTTTTACTCCTGATCTTTCGCATGAAGGCACCTATGGCAACCTGTTTGCTTTGCAGTAGGCTCCGCGCAGCTTCTCTAAAAATCTGTCCTGCTTTACTCTTGTTCTTGAGCTTGATCTTTCGATTGACCTTGCCGCTTTGGCTGTTGCGTGGGCTTAACTGGCACCAACTGATAAAATGTTTTCCCGTTGGGAAGCGACTGAGTTCATTGCCCGTCTCGCCCACCAATCTTAGCAATGAGTAATCGGTGAGCCCCGATAGTGTGGATACGTTCATGCCATAGAGGTTCAGTATTTTTTGATGCAGATCTTCAATGTGGGGCTTATGGTGGCGGACAGGTTTTTCGGGGGACTCGCTTTCGACATCGGCACTGTTTGCAGTGAGTTCCACCAGCAAGCCCTCAATCTTTTCATCAATGGTCAGCAGGTGGGCTTGGTGCAGTTTCCACATCTTCAGGTTTTGCCCAAGCAAGAACAGCCATGACTCATTGTAATTTCCCACCAAGGCTTTCTTCACTTGTTCGGCTTTATGTTTTATGATCCTGCCATCACAAAGACCCAGTAATTTTTCCGGATCCCGCTCCCCTTGTAGGATGGCTTCTATTATTTTTATCCCGCTTGCCCCGTGTAGCTGAGAAAGTACGTTGGTGAGTTTGAGGTTCATCAATTCCATCGCCTTTTGCATTTTGTTGACATACGTGCCACCCATCTCGATCACATCTTCCCGCTCCCGCACCATCATGCGGAGTTCTTTCAACTTGCCTGCGGGGATATAGCTTTGCCGGAGCAGGCCCGCTGAAAAAAGTTTTTGTATCCACTGGCAATCCTTTACATCCGTCTTACGCCCTTTCACTTGTTTTACTTCTTTGGGGTTGACAAGGCAGACTTCAATGCTTTCTTTTTCCAGCAGCTCATAGAGGGCTATCCAGTAGACACCGGTGGCCTCCATAGCCACCCGCTTTACCTTATGCCCTTTCAAGTACGCGGTACAGCGCAGGTAGTCTTCCGTGTAGGTTTCAAAAGACACTACCGCTTTCCCATCGACTGAAACAAAAATCTTCTCGGCTCCGATATCAATCCCTGCGGCATGGGAGTGGACCGTTTCAAAAGTTGTTGTACTTTCCATAACTTTATAAGGGTTAAATGAAAGAGATTGTTTTGGGCGCAAAGAGTGCAAAAATGAACAGCAAGCTGCCAAACGGGAATATCCTAATCTTACAATTGGGAAATCACCAAAAACGGTAAAGCTACTCTTTGAAGCAAGGCTCAACCACAGGTATATCACACTAAGGTCTGAAGTGCTATGCTGCCCAGAACTTTCTCCAATTAAGCTAAGTTCGAATAACCTATTGTCATTTACAACAGGTATGGCCAACGGCTATGGTTTACTCAACCTGACAGCACTGCCTTCTTAACATTTTGATAATACTTCATTTGCGAATGCCGGTTTCAAAAAAAGTACCTTTGCTTGCGTTGTTACCAACCTAATGGGAAAAAGGCGTAAACGCGAAGTTGAGCTGGTGATCATTTCCGATGTTCACCTCGGCACCTACGGTTGCCATGCAGAAGAACTCCTCAAATACCTCAAGTCGATCAAACCCAGGCGACTAATTCTAAATGGCGACATCATCGACATGTGGCAATTCAGCAAACGATTTTGGCCGAAGTCGCACATGCAAGTCGTGAAGCATATCACGGGCTTGTTGGCAAAAGGAACTAAAGTCGCTTACCTCACCGGCAATCACGATGAAATGCTGCGCAAGTTTGCCAGTTTTAAGCTGGGCGGATTTCAAATCGCTAACAAGAAAGTGATTTCTTTAAACGGTCAATCTGCCTGGATTTTCCATGGCGATGTATTTGACGTAACCATGCAATACTCGAAGTGGTTGGCCAAGTTAGGCGCGATCGGATACGACACACTCATCGTCATTAACTCATTTGTAAACTTCATTCTCAAGCTGCTGGGCCGTGGCAAAATATCATTGAGCAAACGCGTAAAGGACAGCGTAAAGCAAGCAGTAAAGTTTATTGACGACTTTGAAAAAACGGCAGCAGACATCGCCATCAGCAACGGCTACCAGTACGTCATCTGCGGGCACATTCATCAGCCGGCTATGCGCAAAATCACTACCGAGAAGGGCGAAGTGACTTACCTGAATTCGGGTGATTGGGTAGAGAACCTTACCGCCTTGGAATACGACCAGGGCACGTGGCGCATTTACAACTACCATGACGACCAAATTGCCCAAAAAATAAAATTATCTAAACATGTGCGGCAATCGCTGGATAATGACGAGATATTTAAAGACCTTGTCAGTGAATTCTTGTCTGTAAAGAAATGAATATACTCTATGCGATTCAAGGCACCGGCAATGGTCACCTCAGCCGCGCCATTGATATTATTCCCGAACTTAAGAAATTCGGCAGCCTCGACTTGTTTGTAAGCGGTGCGCAAGCCGAGGTAGCATTGCCTTATCCGGTCAAGTACAAATCGAAAGGTTTGAGCTTTTATTTTGGAAAAAGTGGGGGCATCAATTGTTTGAAGACGTTCCAGAAGAATAGCTCAAAAGATGTAATCAAAGAAATTAAAAATTTTCCGGTCGAGAAGTACGATTTAGTGGTGAACGACTTTGAACCCATAACGGCTTGGGCATGCAGACGAAAGGAAGTGAAAATTGTGTCGCTCAGCCATCAGGCTGCTTTGCTTTCAAAAAAAGCACCGCGCCCTAAAATAGTAGATCCGTTTGGTGAATGGATGCTAAAAAATTATGCACCTGTAAAAAAGTATGTAGGCTTTCATTTTGAAGAGTACGATAAGAATATCTTTACACCCGTCATCCGCCAAGCCATCCGCCAGGCAAAAGTGAAAGACCATGGCCACTACACCGTGTATTTGCCCGCGTATGATGATAAGAAATTGGTGCAGCGTTTATTGAAACTGGATAAAATCAAGTGGCACATCTTTTCGAAGCACACCAAAAGGCCTTACCACGTAGGGCGCATTTCTGTTTTCCCAGTAAGCGGTGCAGATTTTATTGAGAGCGTGGTGAGCAGCAGTGGGGTATTGTGTGGCGCAGGTTTTGAAACACCTGCCGAAGTCCTGCACATGAACAAAAAGCTACTGGTGGTGCCCATGAAGAGCCAATACGAGCAGCACTGCAATGCTGCCGCGTTAAAAAAGTTGGGTGTTCCGGTGCTAAAAAAAGTGAAGAAGAAATCCATCAAAAAAATCGGGCAGTGGCTGGAAGAAGCAAAGCCTTTAAATCTTGAATTCCCCGATGTGGCTGGGGATGCTGTGGAGTATATGTTTGAGAAGTTTGTGTGAGCAATATAGCCAAAGTAAACTGTACAATTTTCAAAAACAGCGTCAAGAAGATGGCAAAATCAATAAAAATAACGCTACTGTTCGTTATTGTAATTCATGCGAATTGCTCTTTCAATAA
>DHLV01000253.1:3926-13076 GCA_002405445.1 Flammeovirgaceae bacterium UBA4659
AGTCGTTAACGCAGCTCGTCCAAAATGCTGACTCATTATTAGTTGATATTTCCGGGGACTTTCAATTTTGCCAAGAGGCAATGCCAAATTGGGTTAGAGATACAGTTATTGCCGATTTTTACGCCTCAATCCCAAGAAATTATAATTCAAGACTAAATTTCAAGGTTTCCTCTTCGCTTTTGCTTTGTTCTGACCATTGGAGAATATTTGAAATTAGATTCGGTATCGCAGGAAGTGAGTATAAAAGTAACATAGTTGGTTGTTACAATAATTTGGATTCAATAGCCCATATTCTTAAAAAATCATTCGATGATGTTTGTTCAAGACGATCTTTGATGTCTGTCAACCGAGAGAAAATGAAATTAAATATATCCATTTGCGAGTCCTTCTCTTGTGATGGAGATGAATTTCATCACTTTAAAAACACATTTCAGATCACAGGTCGGAATCTTCAAAGTTTCAAAGCCGAATTGAACAACGAATGTTTATATTATAAGTGAACAAAATCTCACTTTGGCACAACTGGAAAGAGTGCCTAAGCGGGTATTCTTGGCGTGTCAACAATTTTGAAAAAAATTCAATCACCAGCTGTGGAATTGTAAAGTTGCCTGCATCTCATAGAAAACTAAAACCAATTTTCTATGAAACGTCAATCTTTACTCACCGCGTCAAGGCTAGGCTTTGGCACCTCACTTATCGCGCTGTCGCTGGCGGCACAGCCAAGTTTCAGTGGCCCTCAGTTGCCTCCCGCCATTATTGAAGTGAACACCACAGTTGCTTCGGCCTTGCAAGGTGTGGTGCACGATGAAGACCAACTGCCGCTCGCAGGCGTCAACATTTACCTAAAGGGTACCAACATTGGCACCACCACCAACGACAAAGGCGAATTTGTTTTCCCGCAGAAGCTGAACGCGGGTGACATTATCGTCTTCAGCTTTGTGGGGTTGGAAACCAAGGAATATGTGGTGCCTGCAAATGCACCTGATCCCATTCAAATTATGATGCAACTGGACAGCACGATCATGATGGGCGAACTGGTTATGGCAGAGGGAGGAAAGCAGCCACTCCATTTGCGCATCTGGCACAAGGTGAAGTCAGTCTTTTAAATGTGCCAGTATATTTTTTGTGGTTGGTGTGTGTGGTTGTCTGCCGGTGTGCTTGCGCAGCCGGCAGACTTTTCCGTTTCATTTGAAAGAGCAGACAGTGTGGCAGCGGTTTTCGCAGGCCACTCGCTTCACAATATTCCCTTGCTTGCTTTTCATCTCACACATTCGCTTCCCACGGAAGTGGAAAAGTTCAGGGCCATTTACAAGTGGGTTTGCACCAATATTGAGAATGATTATCGGTTATTCGTCATCCAACAAGCCAGACAGAGAAAGTTGGCCGGTGATCCCGTGAAGCTTGCTGAATGGAATCGTTCATTTGGTAAGCGCGTGTTCAAAAAGCTATTGAACCAGAAGAAAACCATTTGCACCGGCTATGCTTACCTGGTGCGCGAGTTGGGGCGGCAAGCCAACATTGAGTGCGTGATCGTTGATGGTTACACCAGTTCACCCGCGAGTAAGGATGGGAAGCGTGCCGCGAGCCACTCTTGGAATGCCGTTAAACTTAACGGCAAGTGGTATCTGTGTGACCCCACGTGGAGCAGCGGGGTAGTGGATGCCACTTTGGGTACATTCCGCGCCAGCTTCAACAACAACTACTTTCTGCCGGATCCGGCATTGTTCGTGCAAAATCATCTTCCATTGGACTCAATCTGGTTGTTAACCCGAGATCGGCATTAGTGTCCTACGTTCCCGTTGATGGTTGATGACGCTGATTCGTTACCTGAAACGGTTAAATAAGCCCTTTATAGAGAGTGCATCATCTGGCTTGAGCGTTGGTGGCAGTAAACAGCTGTAGCCGGCATTCACGTGTACCTGCTTACCGGCCGATTATGGCAAGTTTGAAATTTCAAATTCAACCCGCCTGTTCAATTGCTTGTGTTCTTCGGTTTCTTCTTTCAATATGATGGGCATTGCGCTGCCGTAGCCGGTAGCCGAAATTCGATCATCCGCCAGTTTGAACTCATTGACCAAATAAACCTTGATGGCATCCGCACGGCTCTGCGAAAGTTTTCGGTTGAGATTTTCATCGCCCGAAGAGTCTGTATGACCGGAGATGCGCAGGCGCGTTTTGGGGTGGTCGAGCAAAAAGTTTCCGAGTTTGCTCAGGTCTGTATGCATCGTGGGTAAAATATCTGCCTTGCCGTTTTCAAATTCTAAAGAGCGAAAAGCAATTTTGTGCTGCAGGGGCTCGGCCACCCGATTGATTTCCCTATCGCCATTTAAAAAGAAAATCTCCTCGATGCGGAAGTAGTCATCGCCCTGTATGATCAACAGGTAGTTGCGTTTATTGATAAGCTCAAAGGCAAACGTGCCTTCAGCGCCAATTTTTTTCGGAGCTACCTCAACACCCTTGTCCATGTCGATCACCGAAACAATGCCGCCCAGCGGTTTCCCGTTTTGATCAACCAACGAACCCTTTAATACGGTGGTGGCTTCCGGTTGTGCTTCCATTGGCACAGGAAAGGAATACAGGTCTAAGTTCGTTTTGTCATCTTCGTTGCTGCGTGCATAGTAGAGGTTGTGCGATTGAGAATCAATTGTAAAATAGTATTCGTCACCAGCGCCATTCACCAGCGGCCCAATGTTTTTTGGTTCAGTCCAGTTACCGTTTTGCTGATATACTTTGTAAATATCAAATCCGCCAAAGTTGAGTGGCTGGCCGTTTGAACTGAAATACAATACGTTGAATTTGTGGTGATAGAAGGGGCTCACTTCGCTGTTAAGTGTGTTAATGATGGGCCCCATATTTTTGGCGCGCTGCCACTTGCCTTTGCTGTCTTTCACGGCAAAGTAAAGATCGGATAGCCCAAAGCCGCCCACCCGGTTTGACGCGAAGAACAAAGTATCGCCCCGATGGGAAAGGGAGGGATGTGAGTCCCAGCCGGTGCTGTTGATTGCAGGCCCAAGGTTGTTGATGTTCGTCCAGGTACTGTCTGTGCCCAGTGTTGCCATATACAAGTCGCAGTTGCCCAGGCCACCCGGTGCATTGCAGCGCGAGAAGTACAATTCTTTTCCTGTTTTACTGAGGCAGGCCGAGCCTTCATTGTATTGCGTGTTGATGGTTTTGAAATCCCGCGCAGCGGTCCAAACACTGTCAACTTTCAGCGTAAAAAACAGGTCTTCGTTGTAGGCGCGCTGTTCGTGCCTGTTGCGCTTGGATGTAAACAGTAACACATCATCTGCATTGCCCATGGTGGGCCCGTAATCTTCTTTGGGGGAGTTTACGCCATCGTCCATCTGCACCAAAACTGATTGGGGCGGGCGCAGGGTATCAATTTCTTTTCGGTAGTCAACCAGTTGGTAGTAGAGCTTTAAGTCCACGTAGTTCTCGTTCTTCTCTGTTTCCACGGCATCGTATCGCTTGTACAGATCTTTGATGTTGATGCCCTGTTGGTGATGCTTCAATATGAGTTTGTAGAGCAACACCGCTTCGCCCTTCGCCCCGAACTGTTCCGAAAGCTGGGCAAGTTTCCACAGCATGGGCACATTTTTGGCAAAGTTGTCGATACCAAAATTTTTCACATAGTCGCGCAGCAGCACATACATTTCCTTTTCGTCATTGTTCTTTTCGGCTTGCTGCAGTTGTTTGAGTTGTCCTGCATCTGTGAATAGGCGCGTTTTGTTGACGTTGGGGAAGGCGAATATGTCACTCTGGCCGAAAACCGTCACTGAGTCGTTGAGTGCAACACGGTTGCCAGTCTTGAACTTCTTTTGTTTTTGGCCAAAGGTGGTTGTGCCCGTCATCGCGATTAGCGTGAGGGCGAAAACAGCGTAAAAAAATCGTTTGCCGGTGGTGGGGAGCATCAATCCTGTAAAAAAACAATACAATTTAGTGAATATTGTGATGAAATGTTTGATCAGTTTTTGGGTGGTTGGATTGTAGTGTCAAACATGGCACATGTATTGACCTGTTCACCCGCTCTATTGTTTGTACTAGGAGAGTAAGTTTTTTTGTGTCAAATTGGCATTATATGTTTAAGTCAATGGCTACGCCTATCGTTCAAGACGACTCCGAAGAGTTAATTCAGTTGATTAACCCCGAGCAGGAAATGGATATCAAGGCAGACGAACTGCCTGACGAGGTATCGATACTGCCCATCAAAAATACGGTTCTCTTTCCTGGGGTGGTGATACCCATCACCGTTACGCGGCAAAAGTCAATTAAGCTGATCAAAAAGGCCTATGAAGGCAAGCGATTGATTGGTGTGGTGGCACAAAAAAACAAGCAGGCAGAAGAGCCCGGCATCGATGACCTGTATCGCCAAGGCACTGTGGCCCGCATCATCAAAATGCTGGTGCTCCCGGATGGTAACACCACTGTGATCATTCAGGGAAAGAACCGTTTTGTTGTAGGCGAGTTTGTGAAGGAAGATCCTTTTCTTACCGCGCGCATTTTATTGCAGCACGATGACCTGAGCAAGAACGACACAAAAGAAACCAAGGCACTGGTGCAGTCATTGAAAGATGCCGCCACTAAAATTCTGAGGTTGAATCCCGAGATTCCACAAGAGGCGCAACTGGCACTCGATAATATTCAGAGCCCAGCGTTTCTCATTCACTTTTTGGCAAGCAACCTCAACGTAGAGGTTGCCGATAAACAGAAGATATTGGAAAGTGATACGATCACTGACCGCGGCACGTTGCTGTTGCAATACATGCTGAAGGAAATTCAGATGCTGGAGATCAAGCACGAAATACAGAAGAAAGTACACACCGATATCGATTCGCAACAGCGTGATTACTTCCTGCGCCAGCAGATGAAGGTGCTGCAAGACGAGCTCGGTTACGATGGTCCCGAAAAAGAAATTGAAAAATTGCGCAAGCGCGGAGCAGAAAAGAGATGGCCGAAAGTCGCAGCAGACCACTTTGCTAAAGAGATGGATAAGCTGCAGCGCACCAACCCGCAGGCACCTGATTTTCCCATCGGTATGACCTATGCCGAGTTTATGCTCGATTTGCCTTGGGATGAATATACTGCCGATCACTTCGATCTAAAAAATGCCCGCAAGATTCTAGACAAAGATCATTTTGGTTTAGAGAAGGTGAAGAACCGCATTATCGAATACCTGGCGGTGCTCAAGTTGAAGCAAGATATGAAAGGGCCGATCCTGTGTTTGTACGGACCTCCGGGCGTGGGGAAGACGTCATTGGGAAAATCCATCGCCAAGGCATTGGGCAGAAATTATGTGCGCATGAGTTTGGGTGGCGTGCACGATGAAGCGGAGATCCGCGGCCACCGCAAAACCTATATTGGCGCAATGCCGGGCAAGATTTTGTCTAATTTGAAAAAAGCAAAATCATCTAACCCTGTGTTTGTTTTGGATGAGATAGACAAGGTCCGTTCAGAATTTCGGGGCGATCCTTCATCGGCTTTATTAGAAGTGCTAGACCCCGAACAGAACAATGCGTTTGGTGATAACTACTTGGATGTGGAGTATGATCTTTCAAAAGTGTTGTTTATTGCCACGGCTAATTCTTTAGATACCATTCAGCCTGCACTGCGCGATCGCATGGAAATCATCGAGATTACCGGCTACACCATTGAAGAAAAATTGCAAATAGCCACACGGCACCTGGTGCCCAAGCAGCTGAAAGAACACGGGTTGGGCGAGAGCGAAGTGAAATTTGAAAAAGAGGCATTGCTCAAAATGATTGAAGGCTACACGCGCGAGTCGGGTGTGCGTTCGTTGGAGCGCAAAATTGGTTCGGTTGTTCGCGCTATCGCGAAAGCGAAAGCAATGGACGAACCTTTTGATAAGAACGTAACCGTGGAATTTGTTGCGAAAACCTTGGGTGCTCAAATTTTTGACGAAGAATTGTACCAAGGCAATGATGTTGCTGGCGTAGTAACGGGTCTGGCATGGACGCAAGTCGGTGGCGATATTTTGTTTGTGGAGTCGAGCCTGAGCAAAGGCAAAGGTGCGCTTACTATTTCCGGTCAGTTGGGTGATGTGATGAAGGAGTCTGCCATGGCTGCTTTATCTTATTTGAAATCAAACGCGGATACGCTAAAAATAGATCACCGCGTTTTTCAGCAGTATGATTTGCACATACACGTGCCGGCCGGTGCCGTACCCAAAGATGGTCCTTCTGCGGGCATCACCATGCTCACCTCATTGGCTTCGATTTATACCCAGCGAAAGGTAAAGTCAAACCTCGCGATGACGGGAGAGATTACCTTGCGGGGCAAAGTCTTACCTGTGGGCGGCATCAAAGAGAAAATACTCGCAGCCAAGCGCAGTGGCATCAAAGAAATAATCTTAAGCGAGCGCAACAAACGCGACATTCAAGAAATCGAAAAGGGCTACCTAAAGGGTTTAACCTTCCATTATGTAGATACTGTAGATGAAGTGTTGAAAACCGCATTATTGAAAGACAAAGTGAAGAACCCCGTCAACTTCTCACTGACAGACCAGAAGCAAGCCTGAGCCGTTGCGTAGCGGAATAATTTTAACAGCGGTAGTTACAGCTACATTTTACTTGATAAGTTTAGACCGATGAATCGGGCCATATTTTTATTGATTGCCACGTGCAGTTTTAGCGTGGGGTTTGCACAAACAGTAACCATTTCCGGGCTCGTGAAAGATAACAATACTGCTGTTGCGATTCCCTATGTGAACGTGGTAGTCGAAAATCAGAAGGACAGTACTTTTGTGGCAGGCACCATTACTGATGATGAGGGGCGCTTTCGGTTTACGGGCATCGCACCGGGGCACTATTATTTCGAATATTCATTCGTAGGGTTTGTTACCAAAAGGCAAACACTATTTGTCGGTTCTCTGGCTAGCTTTCTAGATGTTGGCGCCATCGCGCTAACTGAAGACACCAAAAAGCTTGACGAAGTAGTGGTGGTAGGCCAGCAAGATGCTGTAAGTGAAAAACTGGAGAAAAAGATTTTTTCGGTAGCCGATAATCTTAGTCAGAGCGGTGGTTCGGTCATGCAAGCCATGCAAAATCTCCCGGGCGTAACTGTGCAGGACGGTAAAGTGTTGCTGCGCGGAAACGATAAAGTGGCTGTGCTCATTGATGGAAAGCAAACTGCCTTGACGGGATTTGGGAGTCAATCAGGTTTGGACAACCTTCCTGCTTCCGCCATTGAAAAAATTGAAATCATCAACAACCCTTCTGCGAAGTATGACGCCAATGGCAATGCAGGTATCATTAACATCATCTATAAAAAAAATAAGCAAGAAGGTTTTAACGGAAAGGCGGGCTTTGCCTTCGGTGCAGGTGCGTTGTGGGTGCGACAAGAAAACCTCCCCACCATTCGCCCCCAATATCAGGTCACGCCTAAAATCAATCCATCGCTTTCGCTGAATTACAGAAAAAACAAAATCAATGCGTTTTTTCAAGGTGATTATTTGTATACCGAGACACTCAATAAGAATGAATTCGTCACCCGTAACTATGGAGATACGGCCATTATCAATCAACAAACCAAGCGGAATCGCAACACCGCCTTCACAACTTTAAAATCTGGTATCGATTGGACGATTGATCATGCGAATACGCTAACCATTTCTGGTTTGTTTGGAAGTGAAAAAATAATCGACAATGGCGATGAACCTTTTTTTAATGGCCAAACGGGCGAACGCTTGCGCCTGTGGCAATTTTTAGAAGATGAATTGAAAACGACCTGGATGGCCACAGCCGCTTACCAACATAAATTTAAAGAACCGGGTCGTCTTTTGAATGTAGGTTTTAACTATACTTTCCATCGCGAAGACGAACGGTATTTTTTTACGAACATCTTGCCAACTTTCACAGGCTTAGATGCCTTCAAGCTGATTTCGGATGAGTCCGTATATGACTTTAATGCTGATTACATACGGCCTCTTCGTTATGGCCGTTTTGAAACTGGTGTGAAGTTTAGGAAAAGGCAAATTCCAACCAATATGCTGTTTATTCCCGGCTTGAACTCACCCTTGGATGTGAACGCTGGCGGCATTGCCGTGTATAATGAAGTGATACCCGCAGCCTATGGAAACTATGTTTTTGAATCAGAGAAGATAGAAGCAGAAGTAGGCTTGCGTTTTGAATATGTCAAGATTGGCTATGAAGTCGACCCCAACAATCCGGTTTATAAGACCAGCGGCTACGACTATAATCAACCATTTCCTAACATGCGCTTTGCATATAAATTTGATGACAACCGTAAAGTCTCTCTTTTTTTCAACAGAAGAGTAGACCGACCCAACGAGGTGGACATACGCGTCTTTCCAAAGTATGACGATGCCGAGATCGTCAAAGTGGGAAATCCGGCATTGCGGCCACAGTTTACCAATTCAGTAGAACTCGGTTTTAAAAACAATTGGGCGAATGGATATTTTTATGGCGCGCTGTACTACCGCTTTGCCGATGGTACCATTACTCGTATCGCCAGCACCGTGCCGGGCAGCACGCTGATTTACTCGATTTTCCAAAATGCGGGAAAGAGTTTCAATTCGGGTTTTGAGGTAACGCTCGATCAGGAAGTGACTGCAAGTTATAGGGTAAACATTAACGCGAATGTGTACCACAACCAGATTAATGCATTTTCGGTCGAGAATTTGTACCCTCAACGAAGTATTTTTTCAGCTCCGTTACAAGAGGTCACCTCCTGGAATATGAAGATCAATAATTTTTTTAAGTTTGGCGGAAAATATGAGGCGCAACTAACCGCAATCTATTTGGCGCCTGACATTATTCCGCAAGGTAGAATTGCCGAGCGTTTTTCTTTAGACGTTGGCGTGAAGAAGAAAATACAGAAAGGGAAGGGAGAGTTGTTCTTCAACGCAACCGACTTGCTGAATACGCTAGTAATCAAAAAGGATGTTTTGGGTCAGGGTTTTAATTACACGAGCACCGACTACTACGAAACTCAGGTGGTGAGGGTGGGGTACAATTATAAATTCTGAAATAAAGCGCTAATAAAATATTTGCAAAGCATGTCTTTTTGAAATAATGTAATACATTTGTATTACAAAAATAATTTTGTATGCTAAACGTCAGGCTTTCCGATGATACCGAAAAAGAGCTATTGAGATATTGCCTCGATCAGGGT
>DHLV01000253.1:13255-13941 GCA_002405445.1 Flammeovirgaceae bacterium UBA4659
AAATCAACTGTTGTAAAAGAAGCGCTAGAGGCTTACCTCATTCAGCGCAGAAAAACAAAAAGTGCTTTTGAAGCAGGGGTTGATTTATTTGGGCAGGAGGGGAGTGGGCGCAAAGATGGATCTGTTTCCTACAAGAAAAGGGTAAAAGAAAAGCTCCATGCAAAGCATGCTCGTTGACGCAGGGCCACTGATTGCTTTATTTGACAAGAGCGACAGCCATCATGAGAAAGCCATATCATTTTTGAAACGCACCCAAGGTCACTTGATTACCACCTGGCCAGTGATTGCGGAGGTATCGCACATGCTTGACTTTAGTACCAAAACCCAAATCAATTTTTTGAAATGGATTAACCGCGGTGGACTACAAATTTTTGAGCTTGAAATCCAACATGTGATACGACTGATAGAACTCAGCGAGAAGTTTCGCGATGTGCCGATGGATTTAGCCGATGCAACCTTAATTGTGGCGTCAGAAGCGAAAGGCATTACCAAGATTGCCACAATTGACTCGGATTTTTATATCTATCGGGATGTGAGAAACAAATACTTGAAAAATGTTTTTATCACTTAATAATTGATTTTTGCAATCGATCAAGACATCCTACCTTTAAGCTAATACTAACTAAACAATGGAAAAAATAGCCGGACTAACACCTCGCGAGATTGTGCATGAACTTGACAAATAC
>DHLV01000253.1:14108-20832 GCA_002405445.1 Flammeovirgaceae bacterium UBA4659
AGAATGAATGTACCTTCCGAAATGCGCAATGAAATCGTGCCCAATAACATCTTGATGATTGGTGCCACCGGTGTAGGCAAAACAGAAATTGCGCGCAGGCTCGCAAAGATTGCCGATGCGCCTTTTGTGAAAGTAGAGGCCTCGAAGTTTACCGAAGTTGGCTATGTGGGCAGAGATGTGGAGAGCATGGTTCGCGATTTAGTTGAGCAATCGGTGAACATGGTAAAAGCAAAGCGAAAAGAAGAAGTGCGCGAAAAGGCATCGGTAATCGTAGAAGAGATTATTTTAGATGCGCTCATTCCCCCTATGCGCAAGTCTGCCGGCTTTCAAGTGCAGAATGGCGAGAGTGAAGAAATTCCAACGTCTGATGCTGAATTGAATGAAAGAACGCGCAACCTATTCCGCGTGAAAATCAAGAATGGTGAATTAGAAGACCGTAAAATTGAAATTGACATTAAGCAAAGTGGCAATGCGGGCATCGGCATGGTTGGTGCGGGCATGATGGACGAAGTATCGATGATGAACCTGCAGGAAATGATCAGCGGCATGATGCCGAAGAAAGCACGCAAGCGCAGAGTAACCGTGGCTGAAGCAAGGAAAATTCTGATGGAGGAGGAGGCCGCAAAACTGATTGACATGGACGAGGTAAAAGAGGAGGCTATCCGCAAAGCCGAAGATTCGGGTATCATATTTATAGACGAGATTGATAAGATAGCATCAGGCGCAAGTAAAAAAGGTGGTGGTGGCCCTGATGTGAGCCGTGAAGGTGTACAGCGCGACTTGCTGCCAATTGTGGAAGGCAGCACTGTGAACACAAAGTACGGAGCCATCAAAACTGATCATGTGTTGTTTGTGGCCGCAGGTGCATTCCACATTTCCAAACCATCTGACTTAATACCTGAGTTGCAGGGGCGCTTCCCCATACGCGTGGAGCTTGACAATTTAACCCAGCAAGACTTTGTGCGGATTTTGAAAGAGCCCAAAAACGCACTTACCAAACAGTACGAGGCACTGTTTGAGGCGGAAGGCGTAACCGTCAGCTTTGACGAGGGGTCAATCAACGAAATTGCTGAAACGGCCTTCACCATCAATGCCGAAATCGAGAATATTGGCGCACGCAGATTGCACACCGTCATGAGCCGCTTGCTGAATGAGTTCTTATTTGATGTGCCAGATAAGATTGCTGCACCAGCGAGCCTGTCCATCACGCAACCGTTGGTAAAAGAAAAGTTAGCAGGCTTGGTGAAGAACAAAGACCTGAGTGAGTACATCTTGTAATGTAGTCGAAGCAGTGACATTGCCATGGTAGGTAGTCATCCCAAAACGCTGGTGTGCATGATTTTTTTGGTAACGGCCACGTTTGTTTCCCGTGCGCAGAAAAGAGATTCAGTTCGTAACATCTACATCGAGCGATTTCCCGATTATTTCTTTGTGTGGCCGTTGATCAAACAGCGCACCAATCAATTTGAGATATAGCAAGCGACTAATAGCGCCAATAAATTGGCTTACCGGCCCAACAACTCGGTGGGTATGGGTTTTGGTTTGTATATTTTTGAAGTAGGAGCAGAACTCACCTTCGCAGTGCCGCTTGCCGCTGAGCGGGAGTCGTTGTATGGCAAAACCACAGCCACCGACCTTCAATTGAATTTACTCGGCAAAAACTGGGGTCTGGATTTGTTCTATCAAAATTACCGTGGATTTTATGTTTCAGACCCCAACTAAAGGATTCCGGCTGGATTGCCCCTGCCACAGCGGCCCGATACGCGCACGCAAAACCTGGGAAGCAATGGAATTTATGCCTTCAATAAAAAGTTCTCCCTGCGGTCGGCTTACAATTTTTCGGAGCGGCAGCGCAAAAGTGCCGGCTCATTGATGCTCACCGGCACTCTTAACTTCTTTGATGTAGACATGGACTCCGCTGCTTACGGCAGTAAGTACCATGCAACGTTGGGAGCCAACAATGCCTTCGATCGGTTGAATATGAATACCGCTAGTATTTCTCCCGGTTACTCCCATACTTTTGTGTACAAAAACTTTTTTGTCAATGGAAGTTTGTCGGTGGGGCCAGCGGTGCACTGGGTGGATTACTCGGTTGACCTGCGGGTGAGCACCGTAGCGGTGTTGAACAGTTTTGTCGATCTGCGTATCGGCATCGGCTATAATGGCAAACGGTTCTTCTCGGGTATCAACATGGTAGGACAGGCACGGTCTGCCAAGTTTAGCGGCATCCAATTCATCCATGCCAGTAACACAGTAAAAATAGTGATCGGCTATCGTTTCAACGAGGTAGGGTTTCTGAAGCGCAAGGCCAGTGATTTGTTGACGATCATCGGCATACACAAGTAAAACTGGTTGGGTTAATCTTTTTTGTTTTTTGGAAAGTCGAAGGATATCAACTGTCCGCTGCCCCAGGTTACGTCTTTCCATTTGCTTTGTTTGAGTAATATGCAGGCGATACCTGTGGTGGGGATATTGTCGATACTTTTATTGGCCAGTTGGTTTACAAATTCAGTCAATCCGGGGTTGTGGCCAACCAACAGCAGGTTCTCTTCCTCATCACCCATGCGCTCCTTCACTGAGCGGATCAATTTCAAGATTTGCTCATCGCTGGCGTGGTAGAGTGCAGGCATCTCTCGTATCTTGGTTTGCGAGAAACCCAGTATTGCGCAAATGATATGGCAGGTATCCTTCGCCCTTCGCGCGGGGCTGGTCAAGACGATATCGGGCGTAAGCCTTTTCTCCTTCAGCCGCTTGGCCATCCGGGGCGCATCGCGCTTTCCGCGATCGTTCAGTGGTCGGTCAAAGTCATTTAGATCGGGGTCTTCCCAACTACTTTTGGCGTGTCGGATGATGTATAACTTCTTCATGATGCAATGGCACTGCAACCGATTTTAAAAAAATGGACGATCTGATTGAGCATCGCTAAACACTGCTTGGGTGTAAAAATAGCCTTTGATGGTATCACGTGTACATAGCAAGATGTTTTTTGCCGTGGCTTCTGGCGATTATTCGGTAAATTTGTATTTGTGTTGGATTCAATTATGGAAAAAAGACCACTTCGAAAAGAAATCAAATACACGCTGCTTTACTACTTTGTCAGGTTTCTGATTTTTTCTGCTAACCTGCTGCCTCGCAAATTGTGGCTGCGCTTTTGTGGCATGTTGGGTAGGGTGGCGTACCACTTCTCAAAGAAACCCCGCGAACTGGCGATCTTTCATTTAGGCTTGGTCTATGGGAAAGAAAAATCGATACCCGAAATCATTGCTTTGACAAAGAAGATTTTTGAAATGCTAGGCAAGAACGCAGGCGATATTTTACGATCACTTAATGTAAAGTCACTAACGGACCTCCAAAAATTCTTAGTGACGCACGGCATGGAGAATTTCCAAAAAGCACATGCGAAGGGCAAAGGAGTTGTTTACTTAACATGTCACGTGGGTGCGTTTGATATGCAGTCGACAAACATGGCACTACGAGGGGTAAAACTAAGTGTGGTGGGTACCCCAATGAAAGATGAACGATTGAATGCATTGCTTCAGAACTACCGCAACGCATTTGGGGCTTCGTATATCGAGCGCGGCAAGGATAACATCAAGCTTATCAAAGAATTGAAATTGGGCAATGCACTAGCCATTCTGATTGATCAGGATACCAAAGTAAAGAGTCGGATCGTCAACTTTTTTGGAATGCCGGCTTCTACGCCCATTGGCGCCACCATCTTGGCCATGAAAACGGGGGCAGCCGTAGTGCCCTGTTACATTCACCTCGATGAGAACCTCAAGCAGCACATGCATATTTTGCCAGAGATTCCATTAGACAACACTGGCGATGAGGAAGCAGACCTCATTACCAACACACAAAAGTTTAACGACTTCATCGAAATGGCTGTGCGCCAACATCCCGATCAATGGGTTTGGATGCACGAACGCTGGAAAACAAAGGCAGGAGAGGAAATTCGGTAAAACTTTCCATCCAAATCCTTCATCGTAAGCACAATAAAGTCTGTTAACAATTGGTTTAGACTTTAGTTGTAACCTTTTGCCTGCTTTTCAAGTATCTATGCAAAACCTTCACCTATGAAATTAAACCGGAAACTATTGGTTGCTATTGGAATTGGGCTCGCATTGCTGATTTCATTTTTTTGGTTCCGTAAAGCGAAATCCGGACAATCTTCAGAAATTTTGGCCCTGGTGAAAAAGGGGGAATTTAGAATTGAGGTAGAGACTACTGGCGAACTGGAGGCGAAGAATTCAGTGAAGATAATGGGCCCTGGAGCTGTGCGTCAATTTCAGATTTGGGAGGTAACGCTGCAAAACATTGTTGATGAAGGCACTGTCGTAAAAAAAGGAGATTGGGTTGCTACCCTCGATCGATCGGAGTTTCAGAATAAGTTTACCCAAAAGCAAATTGACTTTGAAAAAGCCAACTCAAAGTTTACGCAAACGCAACTTGATACTACCTTGCAAATGCGCCAGGCTCGTGATGAGCTGGTCAATCTAAAATACGCATCAGAAGAAAAAGAGATAATTTTGCAACAATCTAAGTTTGAGCCGCCTGCCACCATCAAGCAAGCCGAGATCAATTTGGATAAAGCCAACCGAGCCTACCAGCAGGCATTAGAGAACTACAAGATCAAGCGCAACCAAAATGTAGAGAAGATGCGCGAAGTCAGTGCTGAGTTACGCAAAGTGCAAGGCGATGTGGAGGGTATGAATAAGATTTTAGAGTCGTTTAACGTTACGGCTCCGGAAGATGGCATGGTCATTTACGAAAAAGGTTGGGATGGCAAGCCCATTAAGGCTGGCTCGCGCATTGGTATGTGGGAGCCCACCGTGGCCACGCTACCTGATCTCACTAAAATGCAATCAAAAACTTTTGTCAATGAAGTAGACGTGCGAAAAATTAAAGCCGGACAATTAGTTGACATTGGTCTTGATTCTGATCCCAACAAGAGGTTAAAAGGTAAAGTAACAAAAGTAGCAAACGTGGGTGAACAACGACCCAACTCCGATGCCAAAGTTTTTGAAGTGCTGGTGGAGATTGATGGAACTGATCCGGCATTGCGGCCATCCATGACTACTAGCAACAAAATCATCGTGCAGGTGCTACCAGAGGTGACATTTGTTCCATTAGAAAGCCTCCATGCGCAACACGATTCTATCACCTATGTTTTCAAAAAAGACGGAATTAGAATTTCAAAACAAGAGGTCGTGGTGGGCGAGACAAATGCAAACGAAGCCGTGATATTGGCCGGCATCAAAGCGGGCGAAGAAGTTTATCTGTCGGTGCCAGCGGGTAAAGAAGATGACGAAGTTGCGCTGCTGCCCGAACGAAACGGCAAACGCTTGAAGAAGGAAGGTGCAGAGCCCGAGAAGAAAACTGCCAAAGCTTCTATTCAGTGAAATTACTACGACTGTTCAACCCACGTTTGGTGGCCAATCTTTTCATTGCCATCGATGCTGTGATTGCAAACCGGGTGCGATCTCTGCTTACTGCGTTAGGTATAATTTTTGGCGTGGCGGCCGTAATCGCAATGTTGGCAATCGGTAATGGTGCCCAGCAAGAAATCTTGAATCAAATCAAGTTGGTGGGTGTCAATAATATCGTGATCAAACCAATCATCGAACAAAAAGAGGAGAAAATTGCCGAAAAAGTTGGCAAAAAGGAGAAGAAGAAGTTTTCGCCTGGGCTCACCGTGCGTGATGTGGCAAGTATCCAATCAATATTGCCTACCCTCAGCGAGGTAAGCCCGGAAATAATTTTGGAAACCTTTGCCATCAGCAATGGCGTTAGACGCTCTGCAAAATTGGTGGGCGTACAACCTGCTTATTTTAAAATCTACAACTTCGAACTGTCAGAGGGAACAATTTTTACCGATACACAAATGGAAATTGGTGCGCCCGGTTGTATTATCGGTTCAAACTTAAAGAGTAAGTTCTTTCCTACAGAAAATCCAATTGGTAAAAGTATCAAGGTGGGCACTCACTGGTTGACGATTATCGGTGTATTATCTGAGCGAACAGTGTCACAAAACAGCATTAGTAAATTGGGCATCCGAGATTTTAATATGGACGTTTATGCTCCGCTGCAAACGGTGTTGGTACGCTATCGTAACCGAGATTTGATTACCAGCGAGGCACTCCGAATGGCTGCTATGCAGAGTCAAGGCATGGTGTTTATCCGTGGTAACAATAGTTCAAATGAAAATGAGCAAGAGAGGAAAAATTATCATCAAATCGATCGGTTGGTAATACAGGTAAAGGAGACGGCAATGCTGCAACCTACTGCGGAAATTATCAGTCGACTTCTACAACGCAGGCATTACGATGTGGTTGACTACGAAATCGAAATTCCGGAGCTGTTACTCAAGCAGCAACAACGCACCAACGACATCTTCAACTATGTGTTAGGAGCTATTGCAGGCATCTCTTTGCTGGTAGGCGGCATCGGCATCATGAACATCATGCTGGCGTCAGTATTGGAAAGAATCAAAGAAATTGGTTTGCGTTTGGCTATTGGCGCCAAAAAGAGCGATGTGGTGCAGCAGTTTTTGTTTGAGGCCGTGATGATCAGTGTGAGTGGGGGAGTCATTGGCGTTGTGTTGGGGATACTATTTGCTTATTTGGTTTCGTCTTTTGCCAATATTCCCACCGTTATCAGTTTCAGTTCTATTGTATTATCGTTTGGTGTAGCAGCTACGGTGGGTTTAATTTTTGGAATTGCC
>DHLV01000123.1 GCA_002405445.1 Flammeovirgaceae bacterium UBA4659
AACCCACAAAGGCGAGACGATTAAGAGTGTAAGTGAACGGACAAGCAACGTGCTACCGGCAAAACTAACGGCTGCCATAAATGGCATCGCGGAAGAGACCATCTTTGAACAAGGCGATTTAGTGAAGGTGGTTGTAGAAGTGCCTTATTAAACAAATCAGTGGATCCAAATAACGGCTTGCCAGTCCTCTTGAGAATTCGCCCGCTGTTGCCGTACTTGCACTAACTTTTTTGACGCATGCAACAATACCACGACCTGCTGCGCCACATCCTGGCCCAGGGCGCTACGAAAACCGACCGCACCGGCACGGGCACCCTCTCGGTGTTCGGCTACCAGATGCGCTTTGATCTCCAGAAGGGATTCCCTTTGGTAACCACTAAAAAACTGCACCTGCGCTCGATTATCTACGAGTTGCTGTGGTTTTTGAAGGGCGACACCAACATCCAATACCTCAAAGATAACGGGGTATCCATCTGGGACGAGTGGGCGGATACCGAGGGCAACCTGGGGCCCGTGTATGGCTACCAATGGCGCTCGTGGCCGGGTCGCAACGGTGCGCGAATTGATCAGATTACACACGTGATTAACAGTATTCGCAGCAAGCCGGACTCGCGCAGGCACATCGTCACCGCCTGGAACCCGGCTGATGTGGATGACATGGCGCTGCCGCCCTGCCACGCGCTGTTCCAGTTTTACGTAGCCGATGGCAAGTTATCGTGTCAGTTGTACCAACGCAGTTGCGATGTTTTCCTTTTAATGGACATTCTCAAACTGTATATACCTATTGTTGTTGTTGTAATTCTTTCTTTTTTGGTTCTTTTTTCTTTGTGGAATTGTGGATAACTCAAATCAACCCGAGTTGGTATCCCAGCGCAATTAGTTCGGCTGTATTTTGTGTTTTCGATTTTGACAGAAGTTGCTTTCGATAGCTCAGCACTGTGGCAACAGAAATACCCAGATCTTCCGCAATAGTGTTACTCGACTTTCCCTTAGCTATAAGCCTTAATACATCGACCTCTCGAGCTGAGAATAGGGTTTCACTTCTATGATGGAGCGTCTTTTGTGCTTTTTTTCGGGCGCCAAAAAGATCATTTACAAATATCTCACCATTGGCGGCTGCCGTCATGGCCTCTTTGAGTTCTTCCGGCCCACAGTTCTTCAAGAGAAAGGCATTCGCACCAAGTTCATAGGCCGTTTCGATTAAGCTTGAATGGTCATATTGCGTCAGCATGGCGATTCCAGTCTTGTGATGACTCATTTTGATAGCCTTCAGAGTATCAATACCATTCATCCCACTCATTTGAATGTCCAAGATGGTTACGTCAATGTCCGGGTTGGCTTTCAGTAGCTTCAATGCCTCACGACCCTCACTCGCCTCTAAGATTTCGGGTTGAGGGTCATACATTGTCGTAAGTAACCGTCTAAGCGCGGTTCTCATCAAACGATGATCCTCAACGATGAGTACCTTTTTTATCATTCTTGCAAGATTTAACTACCCCCATTTTTTGGGGTACTTGATCGAACTGGGTTCTACACATGTCATGTAAATTACTCATAATATGAAATCTAAGAAAAATTTGGTGATCAGACTCTCAATCTAGTATGTCAGATCACTTTCAATAATTTGGATTGAAAGGGGCGTAATATTTCTTAATCCTTCGTCCTGTTTTTGCGTCACTTTTTTATTATCTTTGATTCAAGACACTTTGCAAAAAACTATGAAAAAAAATTACTTGCCATTTTCACTGAGTGTGTTGTTGATACCCGTTTTCGCCATGTTACCCGCTGAGGTAATTGGCCAGTGGGTTACCAATGGTACTAACATTTACAATTCCAATACCGGCAACGTTGGGGTTGGTGCAACCGCGCCAGGTCAAAAATTGGAGGTCAATGGCAATATCCTCTTGCGAAATAGCACCGGACTCAAGTCAATTTACACATGGGAGGCTTCAGACGTCAACTGGAGAATCGGAATGAACAGTTCACCGGGGTTTAACCGCGCACTGGCTACAAGTCATGTTCAATATCTTACGTACGGCAACAGCGCAGGTCAGGGATTTGCAGTGGGTGTGAACGGTGCCAATTCAAGTTTTGAGTTGCTCAGTACTAATCATCAAGCTTATTTCAGGGGCAATGTCGGAATTGGGTCAACGATTGCTGATGGATTGCAGGTTAATGTCGTGCTATCAAGTGAGGCGGCACAGGCGTCTAGTAATGTTCGAATTGGGGTAATGGGCGGGGGCCCTCGCATCATTTTTGATCGGGCCGGTAGCACGCCATTTCAGATGGACAATTTCGGGGGGCGTTTTCGAATCTTTGTTCCCGGTACGGAATTATTCAATATAACCACTTCAGGCAACGTGGGTATCGGGTCCTTGAACCCGAACCAAAAGCTCACAGTGAACGGCACCATCTACGGCAGGGAGGTTAAAGTTGACCTCAATGTGCCAGGCCCGGATTATGTGTTCCAACCGGAATACAAGCTTATGCCGCTCGATGAGGTTAAGAAATACATTCAAGAAAACAAGCACCTGCCTGAAGTGCCCAGCGCGGCAGAAATGGAAGCGAATGGAATTAATCTTAGTGAGATGAATATGCTACTCTTAAAGAAGATCGAAGAGTTGACATTGCATATTATCACCCTTGAGGAACGGATAAGAGAGGCTAAAAATAAATAGTCACCATGAGAGTTTTGCTTTTTTTTGTTTTTCTCGGCAGCTTAAGCCAATCTTCTCTAGCTCAGAGTATAGTGACAGGAAAAAAGACCCAACGGGGCCAGATGTTACAGGCCCCAAAGGCAGGCATTGTCTCGGACACGCTATTCATTAGTACTGAATACAAAAACGAAGGAATAATTGTTCGGCAGAATTATTCTCATTGGCTCGGAGAGAGAAAAGATTCTCTAAATCGAAGTGTAACGCGGCTTCAAGTTTTGCGTGCAGAAG
>DHLV01000126.1 GCA_002405445.1 Flammeovirgaceae bacterium UBA4659
GAGCAATCGTTGAACATCTGTTCTTTTCAAAGTTTGGGCTTTCGCGTGTCGATATCATGGCAAATCGACTGATCAATCTAAGTGGCACTGACCTGACGGAAACGATCAACCGAATTAATCGACATGAACCTATCCAATACATTACTGAAACCGCTTGGTTTGCCAATAGGAAGTTTTTTGTAAATGCATCGGTTCTCATCCCAAGACCTGAGACAGAAATCATTGTAAACCATGTAGCGGCAGCACACAGGGTTACTGCCTCTGTGCTGGATGTGGGCACCGGCAGCGGGTGTATTGCCATCGCCATCAAGTTAAACAGCCCGGGTTTTGATGTTGCTGCAATAGACGTTTCGGATGTGGCTTTGGCTGTGGCGAACAGAAATGCAGCCTTACTTGGTGCAGAGGTATCCTTTCACAGGCTAGATTTGCTCAAAGGCGAACTTCATTCTCTCGGCACATTTGATTTTTTGGTAAGCAATCCTCCGTATGTTCCGGACAGCGATAGGGGTTCAATCGAGAAACCAGTTTTAGACTACGAGCCACATCTGGCGTTATTTGTGCCCAACGAAGACCCTCTTTTGTTTTATCGCGCACTTGCCTACCAAGGCAAGTTCGTGCTAAATCCCGGGGGCGAAGTCGTTGCTGAAATTAATCCATTGCATGCCGAGCCCACGGCAGCGGTTTTTGCAAGTCTAGGTTATGAGATCGAAATCAAGAAAGACTTAGAAGAAAGAAAAAGAATATTGGTGGCTCGTTTAACGAAGTAAATCGACTTTCCCATTAGAACTTGAACATTGCCGCGAAGACTGTGACAACTTTCAGCAGGCATTATAAGTGACATACCATGCAATTCGCTAAATTTGCACTCCTGTCAATGATACATATGGTTAATCAATTTCGTTTTTCTAACACTCCGGAGCCGCATCGCATCAGAACTGCCAAAATCTTAAAGGCACATCCTGATGTAAAGCGGTTGATGGGTAAAAACCCGTTCACCCTTGTGGCTATTCTCTGTCTGGTAGGTGGGATGGTTGCCATGGGATACTTACTAAAAGACAGCTCTTGGTGGTTGGTAGCTTTGGTTGCATACGTTGTTGGCGCATTCTTCAACCACGCGCTATTTGTGATGATTCATGAATGTTCGCACCATTTGCTTTTCAAAAACAAGGCGATGAACCGACTGGCTGCGATTGTGGCGAACATGCCGCACGTGTTTCCATCTGCAATTTCATTTGAGCGTTATCACATCAAGCACCATTCTTTTCAGGGTGTACACGAGTTGGATGCTGATTTGCCCGATTTTTGGGAAGCCCGTTTGTTCAATAACTCAACACTCGGCAAAGCCTTTTGGCTTTTGCTGTACCCTTTCTTCCAGGTTTTTAGAACGTTTCGCCTGCGCGAGATAAAACCTGTTGACGGTTGGATTGTAACCAACTGGGTGGCACAAATTGTTTTTGATATTGCAGTTGTCTATTTCTTCGGCCCCAAGGCATTGTTGTTTATGCTGATTAGTTTCTTTTTTTCTGTTGGATTGCATCCGCTAGGTGCGCGTTGGATACAGGAACACTATCTGACGTTGGATGAAAACCAAGAAACATACAGCTATTACGGGCCGTTAAATGCGTTGGCATTTAATGTGGGCTACCACAATGAGCACCATGACTTTCCGAGCGTGCCTTGGAATAAACTCCCGCAACTGAAAAAAACTGCGGCACCTTATTATGATTCCTTGCAGGCACACCAATCATGGACAAAACTCTTCTTCCGATTTTTATTTGATAAGAATTTGTCGCTCTACTCACGTATCACGCGCAATGAACGCGGCAAAGTGGCGTTGACCGATGAGAGCAAGCCGGATATCGAAATGTCGCATGAAAAAGCGGCAGAATTGCAAGCCAAGTAGTTTTGCTCAGAAATCAATTAACTTTGCGGCTGTTATTTTAGCCGCATGAAATTCTCCCGCAAAAGATATTCTAACGAAGTTCTACTTCATTTGTACGAGCGGCTGTTGAAGCCCCGCATGATCGAAGAGAAGATGCTCATCCTGCTTCGTCAAAACAAAATCAGTAAATGGTTTAGTGGCATCGGGCAAGAGGCGATATCCGTAGGCATCACCGCAGCGCTTGAGAAAGATGAATATATTTTACCCATGCACCGCAACTTGGGCGTCTTTACGGGTAGAGACATGCCTTTCGACAGATTGTTTGCGCAGTGGCAGGGCACGATGATGGGCTACACCAAAGGACGCGACCGCTCCTTTCACTTTGGCACCAACGAGCACCACATTGTGGGCATGATCTCGCACTTGGGCCCACAAAATGGTGTGGCAGACGGAATTGCACTGGCCACCAAACTCAAAAAAGAAAACAAGGTGACCGTTGTTTTTAATGGCGATGGTGGCACCAGTCAAGGCGATTTTCACGAAGCCGTAAATGTTGCGGCTGTATGGGACTTGCCGGTGATCTTCGTGGTGGAAAATAATGGGTATGGATTGAGTACACCTAGTAGCGAGCAGTTTCGGTGCAAGCAGTTTATTGACAAAGCAATCGGTTATGGAATTGACGGTGTGCAGGTAGATGGTAACAATGTATTGGAGGTGTATGATACCGTAAAGACGCTAGCCGAAACACTCCGCAAGAAACCTAGACCCATTTTATTGGAGTGCATCACATTTCGCATGCGAGGCCACGAAGAGGCCAGCGGCACCAAGTATGTACCCAAAGACTTGATGGATACCTGGGCGAAAAAAGACCCGCTCGATAACTACGAAGAGTATTTGCTCAAAGAGGAAGTGCTTGATCAGAAAACCATTGATGCCACGCGAAAGAGAATCAAGAAAGAAATTGAAGATGGTTTAGCGGTGGCGTTTGAAGAAACACATCCAGAAGCCAACACCCAAACGGAATTGGCGGACGTTTATGCGCCTTTTGAACAAACTATTATTTCACCGCAGTCACAAAACAAAACAGAAAAGCGATTTATCGATGCTATTAGCGATGGGTTGCGCCAGAGCATGGAACGACATGACAATTTAGTGCTGATGGGTCAAGACATTGCTGAGTATGGTGGTGTGTTTAAAATCACTGAAGGCTTTGTGCAGAAATTTGGCAAAGACAGGGTGCGCAATACTCCGCTTTGCGAAGCGGCCATCGTTGGTTCAGGACTGGGTCTTTCTATCAAAGGCATGAAAGCGATGGTGGAGATGCAGTTTGCTGATTTTGTGACGGAGGGTTTTAATCAGATTGTAAACAACTTGGCAAAAATACATTGGCGCTGGGGCCAGCCTGCCGATGTGGTAGTGCGCATGCCTACGGGAGCCGGCACGGCTGCTGGGCCTTTTCACTCACAGAGCAATGAAGCATGGTTTTTTCACACGCCCGGTTTGAAAATTGTGTACCCCTCTAACCCGTATGATGCCAAAGGCCTGTTGTGCGCAGCACTAGAGGATCCCAACCCATACTTATACTTCGAGCACAAGCTGTTGTATCGATCTGTGAAGGACGAGATACCAGACGATTATTATTCAATTGAAATTGGTAAAGCCAAGTTGGTGAGCGAGGGTGCGGATTTATCTATTATCACCTATGGCATGGGTGTGCATTGGGCAAAGGAAATATTGGCTAGTATGCCGGACGTGAGTGCCGATGTATTGGACTTGCGCACCTTGCTGCCGTGGGACAAAGACGCTGTTGCAACTACAGTAAAAAAAACCGGAAGAGTTTTG
>DHLV01000119.1 GCA_002405445.1 Flammeovirgaceae bacterium UBA4659
GCATCGTAGCCAAAGCGCTCGTTGTTGGTGCGCTTGATCAACCCTTGTAATGTTTTTTTATTGAGACCTAAGTTGAGTATTGTATCCATCATGCCGGGCATGGACATGGCTGAGCCTGAGCGCACTGACACCAACAGCGGATTTTCGGCATCACCAAAAGTGAGCTTTGTATTTTTTTCGATTTCTTTGATTTGCTTGCGTACTTCGTTCATCAGCCCTTCAGGCAAAGTACGGTCTGCAGTAGCCAGGTAACGAAGGCATGCTTCGGTAGAGATCACAAATCCCGGAGGTACGTTGAGGCCAATCTGCGTCATCTCGCAGAGGTTGGCGCCTTTGCCACCGAGCAGTTGCTTGTTTTTTCCATCACCTTCTTTGAAGGAGAAAACAAATTGGCTGGGCTTGGTTTTTAGTACTGTTGGCTGGTCCATTTCAGCTATATCTAGGGTTTTCATAACGAACGAGGTTTAAGTGAAACATGCTACTAAAGTAGATGTACCCACTGGCTGAAAACATGACGGCTGTCAGGTGAGGGGAGGATTGTGGTCAGTAACCGAACACCGTAACTGGAATTAACGCCAAGAAAAAGGTGCTGTTGCCATTTTGAGGTACCCCGAAAAATAGCCGTTCTAACGCTTTTGCCTTTGTGATTAATTTTGCCAAGGAGTTCGTTAAACGCGAAGAAAATTTTCGGAGTACGTTCACTTAACCTAATCAACTGCCTGTTTTCGGACAGGGGGAAAATACCCGTTGACAGACTATTTACTAATGCAAATCTTTACAGCATGAAAATAAGAATTATCACTTCTCTTTGTTTATTGGCACTTTCACTGTGCGCTTATTGCCAGCAAATTTCTGAACTGCAAGCACACAAGCGATTCATCTCACGCATAGAGGGCTCTGTGGGTATGACTTTGTCGATCCCTTACGGTAGTTATTTTCCGGCAAAACCAGAAGTCGTTATACCTAAATTAGGTTATGCATTTGGCTTATCAGCCTCGCATGAATTTACGCGCATTGTTTCAATTGATGTAGCAGTGCTTTATGAAGCGAAAAATTATAATACCTCAAGCGATGGACTTGATCAGTCTTTGAACCCTCCAGAAAACTACAACACCTTGAACGAAAATAGATTGAAGTACCTTACCCTTTCTGCTATCCCCAATTTTCGACTGGGCCATTCTTCTAAGTTTTTTTTAGGTGTTGGCGGATACTATAGCTTTTTAAGAGGAGTAGCGGTAACCCAAGCGGTAACTTACAACGGGGTTATTAAATATTATGGTTTTTCATCATCAACAGTTGACACAGAAGATTCAGACCATGGCTTGATTTTAAGCTTAAAATATCGCTACCCGCTCAGCGAAAAATATGATATGCATATTCAACTGTTAAACGCTTTGGGGTTGTATGATATCACTACTAACCCGTTGCCACTTGTTGCAATCAAGAACAACGCGTATTTTGTTATGATTGGAGTAACTTTAAAAAAGTAAAAAATATTTGTAACATCTCTTTGCACGGAGCTGTGGCTGAGCAATGTAAAGAAAACAAGTTAGAAAAACTCACCTTATGAATTCAAAACTTATTACCTCTTTATGTGTATTTGTAGTTGGTCACTTTGCATATGGCCAGGATGGGTCTCAACTTCCAATGCCCAAGCGGTTTATCTCAAGCGTAGCGGTATCTGCTGGTATAAATTTATCGCGTCCCTATGGCAATGATTTTCTTTCAAAAAACGGAGTTGCCAAAACCGGATATATCTTTGGGTTATCCGCATCGCATGATTTTTCGCGAATCCTTTCATTAGACCTTTCAGTTTTTTACGAAAGAAAAAACTCAAGCAATATATACGATATCTTAGATCAATCCTTAGTGCCTCCACAAAATGCTAACACCATCGAAGAGTTGGCTATAAATTATTTAACAATTGCCCCAGCCCTTAGCTTCAGGCTTGGCCAGCCGTCTAGATTTTTTGTTGGGGTTGGTGGTTATTATAGCTTTTTGAGAGGGGTCGAATTTTCACAGGCAGTTTCATATGCTGGTATTATTAAGTACTATTCATACTCTAGGTCAGCAATTTACAATAAAGATTTTGATGCAGGTCTAGTTTTTAGTTTGAAGTATCGCCAACCGTTAAATGAGAGATATGATATTCACTTACAGTTATTAAATAGTTTAGGTCTAACTGACATCACAAGTGACAAGTTGAAAGCATTGCCTATTAAAAACAATTCCTATTCTATACTAATTGGGCTCACTTTAAAAAAATAGCAAAATGAAAAAATTATTCTTTACGGTTTTATTAAGCGGCCTGCTTTATCTAAGTACAAATGCACAACCTACAGTCAGCTCATCAATCGCAGCCAATTCATTGGTTTGTATTGGTTCTCCGGTAAGGTATCAAGTTGACTTTCCAACAGGATTAACAGGATGCTCTTATGTTTGGAGAATAAAGAGTGGTATAACTAGTCTTGAAGGCCGAAAAGACATACAGACTTTTGAAGTTGCTTGGTCAGACCAAAAACCTAACACTGTAGAGGTAGAGGTTGTTGTTCGGTACAGGTCTTCGAGCGGCTCATGCACATCACCAGAAACCGCAACGCTTACATTTACACACACACTTCGCACCGTGTTTCAAGAAGAATTTTTTCTAACCAATCCGCCTAACCCCATCGATTATTGTAGTAATGGTCAGGTTGCGATCAGCGTAAGCCAGATGCTTATCCCGAATACCGGCACAGGGGCTATTATACCCACAGAAGTGAATAGTTATGAGTGGGTTTTGCCAAGCGGTTGGAAGCAAGTTGGAGCCAATCCAGGGACGGGTACGGTTAACACAAACGTTAATTTTATACTTATTGAACCTTTAACCAGATGTACACCAGGGGGCAATGTTATCGTGAGAGGTGTGGCTAATAACACCAGTTGCATCGCCTTGCCAGTAAGTAGAAGTTTACCATCAACGATTGCCTTAAGAAGAACCCCTGAGTTTAAGATATTGGGCCCCACAAACTATTCTGTAGCATTGTGCGGCAATCGAAATCCGGTTTCTTTTTCAGTCCCGTTTTTGACTTGTGCAACAGGATACACGTGGAATATCCCTTCGGGCTGGGCAGTTTCGGGCAGTTCGACAACCAACTCCATTACACTCATACCGAGTGGAAGTAATGGTGGCACATTGACTGTAACTGCAAATCAATCTGGCTGTTCGCTTCAAGCTTCCTTTACCATTGGTTATTCAGATCCTCCTGCGCCCACGCCTGTTTTCAATTCTGGTCCCGATCTACTTTGTGTAAACATTAGTTCAAACTATTCAGTAGCAGCAATTTCAGGCATCAGCAATTTTCAGTGGTATAGCCAAGCCATATACCCAGCCTCAACTGCAGGAAATGTCACCCTTAATGGAGGCACTTATGATGCACCTACCAATGTGTTGAACGCAGGAACTACAGTAAACGTGGGTGCTGGCGCCATTAATGGCTACGGCTCTCGCCTGTTTATACGGGCTGCCAACGGGGCTTGTAAAGCAAGCGAATGGGCACAAAAAGATATTTGGATTGGGCAGCCCGATCCGAACAATACTGCACGAGTTTTTCTCACAAATCAACCCGGAGTCAACCCTGTTACACTAGCACCGAACACCGGGTACAATTTTTCAATGGAGTTTGTGCGTGGTGCTTCCTGGTATAACTGGTTCCCTCCCACGGGCTTTAGCATGCTATACTTCAGCCAAAGTCAACTATCGGCTATCAGAACATCAAGTGTGGATGGCACATATAGGTTGATTTGTCAACCCGAAAATTTGTGCGGTCCATCTAGTGGATCCAGATTTCTTAGAATTAACATCACGGGGAGTGGTGGTGGTGGCCAACAACAACGAGCAGTATTTCCAAACCCGGCAAATAGCAATTTGAACATAAAGCTAAAAGAAAAGGACTCCGAAGATGAGACGATGCTGACACTTACTAACACCCAACTAGAGCAAGTTGTAAACATCAAAACAAAAGAGAAAGAGATAATTATTGATGTTACCAAACTAAACGAAGGCACCTATTATTTGAGTATTCACCAAAATGGCAAGACAACCCAAAGTCAAATCGTAATCAAACACTAGGTCTTTTACGGTTTTAATTACGAAGCCTTGGCCGTGCAGCCAAGGCTTTTTCCTGAGTTCCTCGCTGGGACACCCCCCATCGGAAAAAGCCTTG
>DHLV01000023.1:0-633 GCA_002405445.1 Flammeovirgaceae bacterium UBA4659
TTTCTTCCGAAGATTTTTCATTCCTGCTTTTTCAAAAACATTCAACGATGCCATCAGGGCACTGCCAGAAAGCACGGGGAAGTTTGAAAGCTGCCAGCCATCTGCGCCCGGCATAGGAACAAAACCTTTTTTCATTTGAAAGCGCTCTTTTTCAGAATGGCCCCACCATCCGGCCAAGCGCGGTAATGGAGTATTACCATCGTGCTTGTCGTGAACGAATGCGCCCGCAACGCCACCGGGCCCACTGTTCAAGTATTTGTAGCTGCACCAAACGGCAAAATCTACATTATGCATGTGCAATTGCAATGGCACGTTGCCGATGGCATGAGCCAAGTCGAAGCCCACGTAGGCGCCAGCCTTTTGGCCAGCTTCCGTTATTTTCTTGATATCAAAAAACTGGCCTGTATAATACTGTACGGCACCAAAGATTACTACTGCCAGTTCGCTTGCATTTTCTTCAATTGCCTTAACGATATCTTCTGTTCTAAGCGTAAACTCGTTCGGCCTTGGCTTTAGTTCGATCAAACCTACTGTTGGGTCAATACCGTGCCATTTCAATTGTGACTCAAACGCATATTGGTCAGACGAGAATGCGCCTGCTTCCGTCAAAATTTTGAAACGGGTGGCAGTGGG
>DHLV01000023.1:865-6030 GCA_002405445.1 Flammeovirgaceae bacterium UBA4659
CCAACTAATTTTCCTAATGTTTTTTTACTGAAGTGGTGATAATACAACCATGGCCTGTGGGCGTGAAAGTGACCTTCTACACCCCATTTTGCCCAGTCGTTTAATTCTTCGCTTACAAATTTTTTGGTGGCAATGGGTTGCAGGCCAAGAGAATTACCAGTGAAATACAAAACGCGCTTTCCGTTAATAACTGGAAAGTGAAATTGCGAGCGGTATTTTTTCAGGGAGTCTTGTTGGTCGAGCCGTTTGGCAAATGAAAGCGTATTTTGGAACATCATTTTTTGTAAAGGTTGGCTGACACCTGCTGCTGATGGTGTTGCACATGATAGATAGTGAAATACAACATTTCGCGGAGCGTGATTTTGCCCAACAGCGGATGTGGTAATAGATAACGGTCCAATTGCGTTTCCGTGAGTGATTCTACTTGGGCGCACAGTGCAACAATGTTTTGGTCTAACACGGTGGCTTGTTGATTGACAGCAAGCGATGCTTTTGGCCAAAATCTTTTGGGGGCTTTGCCACCCGCCTGCAACTTACTTTGATATTTGGCTACCAATTCATCGTAACCGCGAGAGGGTCGGTTTGCCCTGCCAAAAACTAATTTCAATACAAACAACGGCATTGAAAACGCAAGCTTAACAGGTGAAACCGACTTAATGATGTGATCGATCAACTGCGCGGCATTCCACTTGCCATCATTACTTTTCATCAATTGATCGGCCGACAACGACACGATTAAAGCAGAAAACAACCGATGTTTTTCTTGCAGTAGTTCCACGATTTGTGTTTTGTCAAATGTCATACAAAACGCGGATCGGCTTCCATTACCGTGCCACATTGTTTGCAAGTACGCATGTTTTGTGACCCATAGAAATCGCGGAAGCGTGGGATGAAATCTTTCTCAATGTTTTCAAGATGAAATTTGTACTCATGCAACTTATTATTACATTTTTCACAAAACCACATCAAGCCATCGTCTTCGGTGGCCGTGCGTTTGCATTCAATGACCAAACCAATTGAATGGGGCGTGCGGATGGGCGAATGTGGCACACGGGCCGGAAGAAGAAACATCTCCCCTTCATTGATGGGTATTTCCACCGCCTTACCATCTTCTTGTATCTTCACGGTGATGTTTCCTTCCAATTGGTAATAGAGTTCTTCTGTTTCGTTGTAGTGATAGTCTTTTCTTGCGTTGGGTCCTGCCACAATCATCACAATGTAGTCACCCGCATCGGCATACAAATTTTTGTTACCTACTGGCGGCTTTAACAACGCCCTGTTTTCTTCGATCCAGTTCTTCAGATTAAACGGTCTTCGGATGGCCATGGTATTTGCTTTTGTTGATATGGAGCTAAAGTTACAAAAGAAGATGTTCTTTTTATATTTACCGGAAAATAGTGGTATGAATTTAGATTTGACAGGCAAGAGGGCGGTGGTCTGTGGAAGTACGCAGGGGATAGGCAGAGCCACAGCCGTTGAGTTGGCACAATTGGGCGCGTCTGTTACGTTGGTTGCCCGCAATGAGGAAAAGTTGAAGTGGGCACTCACCGGCCTGCCCGGTAAGCCGGATCAGCGCCACAATTTTTTGGTCGCTGATTTTTCTGAACCGGACTTGCTGCGAGAGGTGATTGGGCAGTTTGCTGCGCAGAACGATGTCGATATTTTGGTGAATAATACCGGTGGCCCACCGGCCGGGTTGGCCATCGATGCAAAACCAGAAGATTTTATCAAGGCATTTTCAGCCCATTTGATTTGCGGCCAGCACCTGGTGCAAGCCCTGGTACCCGGTATGAAAAAGAGCGGCTACGGCCGGATTGTGAACGTGATCTCAACATCGGTGAAGATACCCATCCGAGGGCTGGGCGTTTCCAACACCATTCGCGGTGCTGTGGCCAACTGGTCGAAAACACTGGCAACGGAATTGGCTCCCTTTGGCATCACCGTCAACAATGTGCTGCCCGGCACTACCATGACGGGCCGCCTGGAGTTTGTGATCAAGAGCAATGCCGAACGCGCGGGCAAATCGTTTGAAGAAGAAAAGCAGAAGATGATACAGGAAGTGCCCATGGGCCGGATTTCCGAAGCAGAAGAAGTGGCCGCGGCCATTGCATTTTTGTGCAGCCCTGCGGCCGGCTACATCACGGGCATCAACCTGCCGGTAGATGGTGGACGGACAGGAAGTTTGTAACATCATTTTGTCAGTGAACATATTGCGGGTAAAGGGTATGGAGCTACTCGACCTGTTACGCAAGGAAATTCGGAAGAAGAAAGATTGCTGAATAGAAGAGTGGAGTTTGTGATTACGAAGAAGTAAATCGAAAAACAATTTGTAATTTCGTTGTATGGTTGATGAATTAAAACACGCGATGGAAAGAGCAGAAAAACTATCTGTTCAACAACAAAAGGCCATTGCCCAAATGATTCTCGATGAAATTAGTTGGGATAATACTTTTATCGGTTCGCAAGACAAACTGGCAAGCCTAGCTGAAGAAGCATTAGCAGAATTTAAGGTAGGAAAGACCAAACCAATGGATTTGGGAAAGTGAAATCTGTTACCACCGAGAGGTTTCGAAAGTGTTTTGAAAAGCTACCAACGGCTGTGCAAGAAAAAGCAAGAAAAAGCTATCGGATTTGGAAAGACGAGCCCCATCACACAAGCCTAAACTATAAGCAAGTTCACGCCACCAAACCAATCTTTTCCGTTCGAATAGGCTTTTCGTATCGCGCGTTAGGTGTTTTAAGTGGCGAGACAGTTGTTTGGTTCTGGATTGGCTCCCATGAACAATACAATAATCTTTTGACCCAATTGTAATGGAAAAACTCGCCAACTACATCAACGGCCAACTCACAGCGCCTCAATCCGGAAAATATTTGGATAACTACAACCCTGCCGAGGGCAAAATATATTCATTAATTCCAGATTCAGATGCAAATGATGTGGTGATGGCGCACACCGCGGCAGAAAATGCCTTTGCCACTTGGGCGAACTTACCGAGCGCCCAAAGAGCCCACGTTCTTTCAAAGATTGCCGACCTGATTGACCGCGACCTGGAAAAACTGGCGTTGGCCGAGAGCACCGACAATGGCAAGCCGGTGTCGTTGGCGCGTGTAATGGATATACCTCGCGCATCGGCCAACATGCGTTTTTATGCCACGGCTGCCATGCACTTCGCTTCAGATTCTCATTTAACAGAAGGTGAGGCTATCAACTATACGTTGCGCACACCTATTGGAGTAGTTGGGTGCATTTCGCCCTGGAATTTACCATTGTATTTGTTCACGTGGAAGATTGCTCCCGCGCTTGCAGTTGGTTGCACGGTGGTAGCAAAACCATCTGAGCTTACACCCATGACCGCTTTTTTGTTTTCGCAACTGTGCATAGAGGCAGGTTTGCCGAAAGGCGTTCTCAATATTGTACATGGACTAGGTCCTAAGGTGGGCCAGGCAATTGTAGAACATCCTAAGATTACCGCTATTTCGTTTACAGGTGGAACCGTCACAGGCAAAACCATTGCCGCCACCGCTGCGCCCATGTTCAAAAAACTTTCGCTCGAGTTAGGAGGGAAAAATCCGAACCTAGTGTTTGCTGATTGTGATTTTGAGAAAGCGATCAGCACTTCTATTAGATCATCGTTTTCCAACCAAGGGGAAATTTGTTTGTGTGGTTCGCGCATTTTGGTGGAGCGCGGCATTTATGAAAAATTTGTAAATGAGTTTGTTGCGAAAACAAAACAGCTAAAGGTGGGCGACCCGCAAGATAACACCACCAACTTGGGTGCACTGGTATCAGAGGCACACATGAAAAAGGTGCTTTCGTACATTGAGTTGGCAAAGCAAGAGGGCGGAAAAATTTTAGTGGGCGGTAGCCAAGCAAAAGTTTTTGGTAGGTGTGAGAACGGATATTTTGTTGAATCTACTGTTATTGTTGGCCTCAACCACACTTGCCGCACCAATCAAGAAGAGATATTCGGACCGGTAGTCACCATCATTCCATTTGATGATGAGGCCGAAGGGGTAATGATGGCCAATAGCACGCCTTACGGCTTAGCGGCCACTATTTGGACGGAGAACTTATCACGTGCACACCGCGTGGCACAACAAGTGAAGAGCGGCATTATTTGGATCAATTGCTGGTTGCTGCGCGATTTGCGCACACCCTTTGGCGGCATGAAGCAAAGTGGCGTGGGCCGCGAAGGTGGCTGGGAGGCGATGAAATTTTTTACGGAGGCGAAGAATGTTTGTGTAAAATTATAATTCAACAGTATCATTTTTTTCAGTTTGCACTTTAAAGAATTCCTCCCCAGTTGGCAACTTCTTAGTAAGTGCCCAAACAGAGAGGAACGTGACTACGCCACCCATCGCAACGATAGTCCAGTACATCCACGGCTCTGCAAAATATTCTGAAAGATTTTTCATAATGTCTTTTTCGTCTATGAAAAAAATGGCCGAAGCTGCAAATCCATTATTCACAAAATGAATGATGATGCCAGGAATGATGGAATTGGTCTTCCAATAGATCCAGCCAATGACCAAGCCGATGAAAAATGCTCCAAGCCCCTGCGCCAAATTGCCATGGATGATGGCAAACACTAAAGCACTGCTAACAATTGCATGGCTGGGCTTATAGTTTTTCAGAAAACCGTGTAACACCACGCCACGAAATAGAAGCTCCTCAAGCAGAGGTGCCAACAGTACAATTAAGAGGAGACTCATCACCGGATATTGGTACAAGCTTGAAGTCATTTCTTTCAGTGAGTCGGGGATAGGAAAAAGGGAAACGATCGGGTCGGATAAAAAATGAAAACTCAACACCGAGCCGCAGCCTAATGATATGATCCGCCAATCAACGCGGGTCATGGGGAATGAAAAATCTTTGCGTATGAGTAAAGCACTGGCAATACCTCCCATTAACGACACGGTGTAAACCACGATAATGGCCAGCATGCTGTTGGCGTTTGTAAAGGGGAAGACCAACAAAGCAGCCATCACGCCAAACAGTGCTACAATTAGAATCAACCCTAATGCTTGCAGGTAGGTGGGGTAGTGTTTCATCTTTTAAAAAGTTCGTCAAAAATAGCAAATGCAACTATCTTGCGTCAATGAACTTCTTCTCCCATCAATCCATTTTCTTCACCGTTCTCGATTACCCCATGAGCTACCTCGAG
>DHLV01000079.1:0-6822 GCA_002405445.1 Flammeovirgaceae bacterium UBA4659
TGGGCGTGAGCTAAGGCGATACTGTATTCATTTGCATAAAATGAACTGCAACCATTTCGGAAACTGCTTGTATTGAAACTATTTCTTTTCACCGCAGGAGTCTCCCGCCTCGGGGACTCTGTCGGAAGCAGGAGATAAGTGAAAGAAAAAGTAAGGCAGGGCAAGTGAAGGAAAGAATGTAGTATAAAGGAAGTAAGCGCAGAGTCCCCGAAACGGGATCTCTGCGAGGAATAATCTTTGACCTGGGCTCGGTAGCAGGCATGTGGTTGCATCTGGCCTTTTCAATCATCCGTTTTCAAAGGCCTTTGCCAAAAGCAGAAGGTTGCAAATGAGTTGGATTTGTTGAATGACTGGAACTTATAGGCCAAACCCCAATAAGCCTATCCGGGCATTTGCTCGCCCAACCGGTGCAAAAGGCCTAACAACTTTTGCCGTTGTGCCTCATTGCACAAAAGAAACAACTGATGCAGGTGGTGGAGCATGGCACGGTCAATTTTATTTTGAATGGCGTTGATGGCAGCCTGCTTTTCAAGCAGCACTGACTCCGTTACGCTGGCCGATGGAATCTCATTAAAGAATTCCTGTTTGGCCAACTTCAATTCGTTCAGCATCGGGCCCATCACATTTTTGTTCGAATCCAGAAGGTATTTATACCGACTTATTTGGTCACTGTCCAGCTTCAATTCATAAATTAAAAATTCCGGCCCCATTGGTGAGACTTGCCTATTGCGAACAAAGCCCAGCACAATAAAAATTACCAACAGCAGGTTGAGAAAAATGAGCCCGGTAATAACGGTGCGATTTGAAACAGTGGCCATACGTGTTAAAAGTTTATCTGGTTTACCGACAAATAATTAGAAAGGTTGTAGTAAGGTTCACTTACAAAATTCTGCCTGTAAGAGAGGTACCAAACGGTAACATTTACGGTAACAAGTGCAATGCCCGCTGCCATGCGCATCCAGTTTAACTCAACAGCCGTTTGCCTCTGAACTTTTAACTGCGGACGGATATGCGTAAGAAAGTACGTATCGGGCAATTGCCCCACGGGCATTCTTCGGGCCACTTCAATAAGTTCATGTATACTTTCAATCTTTTTCATAAATGAAGATATTTATTTTTGCTTAAATCATCTAAATCATCTGTATGTCTGTATAAATTTTTCCAGGTTTCTTCTGGCTCTGAACAAAAGCGACTCCACTGATGAAACAGTGGTATCCATGGCCTTGGCCACTTCTTCATAGCTTAACTCCGAAAGATAAAACAGCGAAAAAGCAACCTTTTGCTTTTCAGGCAGACGATTGATCAAGGTGTTGGCCTGCTCTCTTTTCTCTTGCTCCTCCATCCCCACCTGGGGCGTATGATAATCAGGTGGCACGCGTTCCATTTCGTTGTATTCTTTCGCCCAGAAAAAACGGCTGCTTTTACTATTTTTCTTGCGGGCACGCTCCAGGGCTTTGTTTACCGCCACCCGGTAAAGCCATGTGTACGCCTTCGACTTTCCATCAAAGTGGGCACTACCTTTCCAGATGGCAATAAATACATCTTGCACCGCTTCCTCTGCCTCTTCCCTGTTGCGCACCACATCCATGGCTACCTTAAAGATGCGGTTGCCAAAGCGGTGATAGAGTTTCTCCAGCACAACTTCGTGTTTGCGCTCGCAGGCCAACCGCAACAACCTCTCGTCTGAAATGTCCCCCGATGGAATCACATTCATTTGCAAAGAATCAAAATACGCATTTTTTGGACGAGTGTTTACTATTAGTTGTTTTACAAACCACTTGCCTTGCGCCCTGCACCTTATATTGTTATTCATACCGCAACGACTCGATTGGATTAAGCCCGGCAGCTTTGGTAGCCGGATACCACCCAAAGAATATGCCCGTGCCCGCAGTGATAGAAAACGTAATCAAAATGGAGGACAGGCTGATGATAATCGACCAACCCAAAGTGTACTCAATTAAGTACCCTGCACCAACCCCGATGCTAACGCCAAACATACCTGCACTAAGCGTGATAACCACTGCCTCAACAAGCAGTTGCCTACGCACATCTGTGGTGGTGGCACCAATGGCCAAGCGAAGCCCAATTTCGCGGGTGCGCTCCCGCACCGAAACCAGCATAATATTCATAATGCCAATCCCCCCAATCAGCATTGCTATGCCGGCCATAGTGCCCAAAAGGTAGTTTAAGGTACTGGTGATGGTTTTGGCTGTCGATGTGATTTCTGATTGAGTGTTGATGGTGAAATCTGATGCTTCGCTATTTGCCATTCCATGCTTACTGCGCAAAACGGTTTCTATTTCTGCACGCGCCACGCTGATCGCCTCTTCGCTTTGGGCAGAGCAGAAGATCTGCTGCAGGTATTCTGATCCGGTGATTCGGCTTTGCATACAACTATAGGGAATCAGTATGATATCATCCTGATCGTGGCCAAAACCGGTCTGCCCTTTTTCGCCCAGTGTCCCTATTACCCTCAACGGCACTTTATCTGTACGGATAATTTTACCTAATGGATCAGAATTTTTGAACAAGGCCGCTTGTACTGTTTTTCCAATCAGGCATACTTTAGCAGAAGCGGCAATATGTTGCACTGTGAAATTGACTCCCTTCGTAAGGGTGATGTTGCGAATTGTCAGATAATCTTCAGAGACACCGAAGAGGCTCGTGTTCCAGTTCTCCTTTCCGTACTTTACCTGCGCGGGCACCGAAGTAAGGGGAGAACTTTTGGCAAGGTGCAGCGCATATTGTTGTAAGGCGCGCACATCCTTCATCTTTAAAGTAAGACCCGTACCCGCCCCCTGGTTAAGGCCACCCTCACTCACAGCTGAGGGCGATACGATAATGATATTGGAACCAAGTTCTGAGATTTTACTTTTAATGTCGTTGCTGGTGCCGGCTCCAATGGCCTGCATCAGTATAATAGCTGAGGTACCAATGACAATTCCAAGCATGGTAAGGAATGTGCGGAACTTGTTTTTGGCAAGTGCTGCAAAAGCCGTACGGATCAATAAGGTTAGTTTCATAGATCAAACACTGGAATGTAGTGATGGCGACTGATCGCTTACCATCAGTGATGCTGCCTGTGGCAGATGCCGGGTTTCTGAAACAATGGCCCCGTCTTTAAAAACAACCGTGCGCTGTGCAAAAGCGGCAATGTCAGGTTCATGGGTAACCATGATTATAGTGGTGCCGTCAGCATGGAGGGCTTGAAACAAGGCGAGCACCTCGTAGCTGTTGTGTGTATCTAAGTTGCCCGTAGGTTCATCGGCAAACAGAACGGTAGGCTTGTTAACCAAGGCACGCGCAATAGCTACCCGCTGCTGCTGCCCCCCGGACAACTCATTAGATTTATTGTTCAGCTTTTCGGTGAGCCCTACTTTTTCAACAGCCTCCAGCACCAGAGCTTTGCGCTGCCGTGAGTGGTACGAACGGTGGTATAATAGAGGAAGTTCTACATTATCGAACACTGTGGTGCGTGGCAGCAGGTTAAACGATTGAAATATAAACCCAAACTTGTCCCTGCGCAATTGGGCCAGTTGATTATTGGAGAAATGTACAAGGTCTATTCCCTCAAAAAAGTACGCCCCTGATGTGGGCCTGTCCAGGCAGCCCAGAATGTTCACAAAGGTGGACTTGCCGCTGCCACTGGCACCCATAATGGCGGTGAAATCACCGGCATGAGTAAAGAAATTAACATGCTTTAGTGCCTCGAACCGAACAGTTCCATTCTCAAACACTTTGCCCATATCTTTTACAGAAATCAACATACCTATGGGCGGCTACCCGGATCGGGCAAAAGGCTTCGTTTATTTTTCTTCCGTATTTCCTCCACCGTTCGCTCGCCAATGACTACTGTATCGCCCGCTTTCACTGCCCCTTTAATAGCGGCAAAAGTCCCATTATCGAAGTACTTTTCTATGGGCATTCTGGCCGGACGGCCGTGTTTCATTATCCAAATAGCTTCGCCTTCACTATCCTCTTCCTTTTTGTATCCCAATGCCGCAAGGGGCACCGACAACGCCTGCTCCTGCTGCTGCACCACCACAGAAATATCGCTGTTCATGCCGGGCAATAACTTCATTTGTTCGTTGGGTGCATCAATAATGATGGTATAGCTTACCACATTTAGTCTAGAAGTGGGGTTTAGTCTGATTTCTTTTACAGTGCCTAGAAATTTTTCGTGCGGATATGCATCTACAGAAAAAGAAACAAGCTGGCCTACTTTCACATAACTGATATCGGCTTCATCTATGCTGGCATGAAGCTCCATGTCCCGTAGCGTTTGAATGATGGTAAATAACACAGGGGCGGCAAAATTTGCTGCCACGGTTTGCCCAACTGACACATTGCGGGCCAACACCAACCCGCTTATGGGTGAAGTAATGATGGCATAGCCTAAACTTTTTTCTGCTTTCATAAATTGAACATGTGCTAAGTCCATGGCAGCCTTGGCCGACAGATAGTTGAATTTGGCTACTTCGAAGTCGCTTTCGCTGATGGTGCGGCCATTAAACAAGGTGCGGTTGCGCAGGTAATTTAGCTCCATTTGGTCGAACTGCGCTTTGGCTTTGTCGTAGTTGGCTTTCATCTCCGCCACTTGCAAGGAGAGCAGCACCGTATCGAGCAAGGCTATTACCTGGCCTTTTTTCACCTCGTCATTAAAATCCGCGTAAAGTTTAGAGATGATGCCGGATACCTGCGTGCCTACATCCACGGTTTCCACCGCTTCTAAAGTGCCGGTGCTAATGATCTCCTGCTTCAGGTTACGCACCAATGAAACCTCTGTAACATATAGGTCTTTTCCATCATTCTTCGCACGCGTGAATAATGGCAGGGCGAGGAAAGATGTAGCCGCTAATACAAAAATTATCGCCACAATAAGGCCAGCCCTTCTTTTAAGCAAACTCATAACACCTATTAGTAGACTATGACCACTAAAAACTTGCGGGGCTATGGAAAATGGAGTACTCTTTATTTAGCAGTCTCTATCTGGGGATAAGAGCCAGGAAAGGCATTTTTGAAAAAATCTTTCAAAGGCCACAAGTATTCTTGCGTGGGTACCGACTAATGCACAAAACTTAGTTCGTGAAATCAAAATTGATTGTATTCCTTCTGCTTGCCAGTCCCCTTGTAGGCATGGCACATCAGCCTGCCTTTCAAATGGTCTCCCTAAAAAAAACAGGCACCGCGTGGCAGCTTGTTTACAGCGAAACCATGGCCCAATTGGAAGCAGCCCGTTTTGAACCTAACGATTTTATACCCTACCTCAGCATATTGGCAGATGGCAAACCACTAGCCTTGTCGGTCAACAGTCAAGGGATTTATCAGGACGGTATGCAATTACACCTTGCCTCGCTCAACAATGTTAAATCTATCACCATCAGGTTCGACCCGCGGGCAGGCAATGGGCAATCAACACGGATTTTTCGATTGGAAGGGACAAACAGACAAATGGCCGGAGCGAACAGAGATGATGTGTATGCTTCGTTTCTAAAGAAAAACGATCAAACCATACGGCTCGTGTTTCTCCAAGGCCATTGGCAAATCGAAAATGAGAAAACCGATGCCGCCAGTAGCCATTGGCTTACAGTCCTTTATGCCTTCGTTTCAATAGTCTCTCTGGCCGTTTTTCTGAAAGTGGCCTGGAAGCACAGAGTTTTACCGCACAAAGCCATAGGGAATAATCCACCAGGTATTTTATCGTCATCAATTAATTACTAAACTATTACGTATCAAAAATTTTTTCCATGAAACTTTCCATTTGCATTTTTACCGGTATTGCTTCGCTTTTGCTCGCTGCATGCAGCTCAGACGAAACCAAAACAAATAAGATAACCATCAACGGCCTGGTGAACGAAGTGAAGATCACCGAAAAAGATGGTTTCAGGATCATCGAATCGAACGGAATACCCGACCACGAAGTGGGTGTATTCCCCAATGCGTATAACCCAATCACAATCATAGAGGTTGACCACACGTATAAGATGCTGTTAAACCCCGTGGCGCTCGCCACACCTGTCACAACCCTCTTTTATGAATTTGGGGTGGCCATTAACGGGGTGCCAATGGATCCCAACGGGCCATACTATATTCATGGTGATGAACGTAGGGCTATCCAGTTTCCGTTTGAAGGTTTAGCCAGCGGCTGGCAATACGAGGGGCTTTCTAAAAATGTGAAGTTGGGGATGGACCAAAACAATGCACACGTGCAGCCCCCTGGCGTGTATCACTACCACGGGGTGCTAACGCTGCTGGTTAAAAAACGTACAGAGGAAACCAAAGCTGGAGAAATGGTATTGCTGGGCTATGCAGCCGATGGCTTTCCGATCTACAGCAACTTCGGCCATACCGATGCCAACAATGTTTCTTCTGCACTGGTGGAACTGAAAAGCAGTTACAAACTAAAGAGTGGTGTTCGCCCTACCAACGCAAGCGATAAACCCACAGGCCCATCAGGGGATTATGACGGCACCTTTGTGCAGGATTATGTGTATGAAAAGGGAGTTGGCGATTTGGACGAGTGTAACGGTAGGTTTGGCAAAACCAAAGAGTACCCTAATGGCACCTACTATTATGTAATTACCAGTGGCTGGCCCTATATCCCTCGGTTTTTCAGGGGCACACCAAACGAAAGTTTTAAAATAGGCTGAAAAAAAATGCAAAGAGCTTTTGGCAACATCCACTCATTTTCATTTGTCCCAATCCCCATTTTGATTTCTTCACCAACGGGCGGAATGAAAGTAGTTAATAGACACGCTTGTGTTTTTGGTTTTGCAAAAGGCTGGCGCCCACAGCCAGCGCGTGTGTGCAGCACGTGCCGCG
>DHLV01000079.1:6974-7109 GCA_002405445.1 Flammeovirgaceae bacterium UBA4659
GTGCAGCACGTGCCGCGGTGATCGTGGGCACGGGCAGCCTGGTCCGCAAACTGATTTATGCCAACCGGCAGGACTTTTTACTTTTAGTTCTCACGCTGGCGAGACGCGCACGCATGAACGGGGCGGCAGGCAGTG
>DHLV01000088.1:0-512 GCA_002405445.1 Flammeovirgaceae bacterium UBA4659
GCTTTTTTGGTTTCACGCTTCGCCAATGCAAGGTGCTGATCTGGATCAAACTCACGTGCAGCAGCTTTGGCACGCTCCACACGGTCAATGGTCTCTCCCGCCAAACGCTTCATATCGGCAAGCAAATTATCTTTGTGCAACTCCAATGTTTTATAGTGCTGCCCCAACATCTTCAGGCGATCTTCCATTTCGGCCAGCATCTGTTTAGAAACAAACTCGGCTTCTTCAATCGTATTCTTGGCTTTTGCCTTGGCCTCGTTTAGCATGGCATCAGCTTTCATTTGCGCCTCACGCAATACAAGCTCGGCAGTTTTATTGGCCTGCTCTATTACGTTGGCGCCCGTGTCTTCGGCTGTCTTCAGTGTCTTGTAAAGCGAGCTTTCCACTTCACGCAGTTTGGTTACCTCGCGTTCGGTAGCTTCGTACTTGATACGTACTTCTTTTACTTCATCGAGGGTACGCTCCCACTCCTGCGAAAGCGATTGCAAATAGGCATTCACTTCGTCTTTATC
>DHLV01000088.1:760-14628 GCA_002405445.1 Flammeovirgaceae bacterium UBA4659
TAAAAAAATGAACGAGAAAAAGTTTAAAAAATTGAAAACCAAAACAAATATAGCAAATAGTTTTGAACTGCCTCAAATTCAAGTGAATAGCGGTGTACGAAAGTGTAGCATACGCTATTGATTTTCACGCAAAGTCGCCAAGACGCAAAGTGGAAAGACGTAAAGGCAAACTTTGCGCCTCTACGTCTTTGCGTGGGATTACATTTTTGTCGTAAGGCGAACGCAAGTATTTGCGTCCGTGGCTTTTTGCTATCTTTCCGTTTGAATTCTCTTTTGGATGACAAAACAAAAAATAGCCATTCTTTTTGGAGGCCGATCGGTAGAACATGGCGTGTCGATCAACTCCGCCCGCAACATTGCCGAATACATCGATAAGCAAAAGTTCGAGCTTGTGCTGATCGGCATTTCCACTTCTGGCACTTGGCACCTCGTGCGCGAGGTATCAAAGGAAATTGAAAAAGGCGAACTACTTTCTGTATCATTAACACCCGGACAATTCTTTTTGACCAGCGATACCGGTAGGAAAGTGCGCGCTGATGTTGTATTCCCCGTATTGCATGGTACAGATGGAGAGGACGGCAGCATTCAAGGGTTGATCAAAGCTTTAGATGTACCAATGGTTGGGACGGGCGTATTGGGTTCGGCCATGTCTATGAGCAAGCTGGTGACCAAACGTTTGCTAAGTGAAGCGGGTATACCGGTGGCAGATTTCCTTTACTTTTTCTTTTCTGAGAAACAGCAGATAACATTTGAAGCTGTGCACGCGAATCTAGGTTTACCTTTCATGGTGAAGGCCGCGAGCCTCGGCTCTTCGGTGGGCGTCTCGAAGGTAAATTCGGAAGCCGATTTTGCAACGGCTATCGAAGAAGGTTTTCGTTATGACGATTGTATCCTGATCGAAAAATTCATTAAAGGTCGCGAAGTAGAATGCGCGGTAATGGGCAATTACCCACCACAAGCATCCTTACCGGGCGAAATCGTCATCAGCAAGGAGTACGAGTTTTATACCTTCGATGCGAAGTACGTGGATGACAAGGCGGTTTCAATTGAAGTGCCCGCCAAGCTTGATCCAGTTGCTGTTGAGAAAATCCGACAGCTTTCACTCAAAACATACCAAAGCCTCGCGTGTGAAGATTTTGCACGGGTAGATTTATTTTTGACAGAAACCGGAGATGTTTATGTAAATGAAATCAACACCATCCCCGGCTTTACCAACTCCAGCATGTTCCCCATGATGTGGCGCGAACGCGGAGTTTCATTTACCGACCTCATCACAAAGCTGATTGGGTTTGCGCTGGAGCGTTTTGAAAAATCGAAGCGAGCCGAAAGAAGTTTTAACTCTGCGTTGAAATTTTGATATGAAGTTAAGAACAATCTTGAAAGGAAATTCAGTTGGCAGCTTGTTAGCTTTGTGGGGGATCATGTTTGGTGTGCTGGGCTTTGTAGCCATCGTGTACTTTTATATTTACCTCCCCAATGTTACCAATCATGGAGAAACGATTAAGGTGCCCGACTTAAGCGGGCTCAACATGGAGGAAGCAGAAAAGCGGGTGCATGATTTTAAATTGCGCATCGCAGTCAACGATTCTTCTTATTCCAACGAGGCAAAACCCTTAACGATCTTAAAGCAATTTCCTGCGGCAAACGAAACGGTGAAAGCAGATCGAACTATCTATGTATCTATCAACCGCACCACGCCACCATCGCTGCCCATGCCTGATATAGCCGATAAATCGTTGATCAATGCAGAGGTGGTATTGAAGAGTAGCGAATTGAAACGAGGCCGCTTGTTGTACGAACCTTATCCCTTCCGTGATTTAGTGAAAGATGTGCTGTACAATGGAAAACCAATTTTGCCGGGCACACGCATCCCGAAAGGGTCTGTGATTGACTTGGTTGTGGGCGATGGCGGAGGAGCGGCTGATTTTGTAGTAGGCAGTTTGGTAGGCGACAATCTAAAAACGGCCATGCTTAAACTGGAAGGATGGAACTTGCATTTGGGCAAAGTAGAAATACCCGATGGCGTGGACACTACAGGCGTGGTGCCATTCGTTTTTAAACAATTCCCCCTGCCGGGCGATTCGGTGCGCATTGGTTACCCAATCGATTTGTGGATTGCACCCAAGGGTTACAAAGAACCCGAGGCAGAGGATGAAGAGACCAACAACTAGGTTTGTTTTGAGGAATTATCTTCTAACCATCAAAGCACAAAAGCGCGCAGAAGTTTTTTCTGTTGGGCGGATTCTATTTTTGATTCTAACAGTCCAGGCAGCATATTGCCAAATAGAACTTGCACCTATTTGGCGCACACCCCCACCCAACACCAGCTTTAAAAAAGAGATGCCCAACGCGCGCACCAGCGCGGCACTTACACCCATGTTGCTGCCTTTTTGGGACGACTTTTCGCTGAACAAGTTTGACGGTCAGCGCAACACTGCGTACCCTAACGACACGCTATGGGAATACAGCCAGCGCGTGTGGGTGAACGACCACATGGGTATCAACCCACCTTCTATTTACGTGGCTACTTTTGATGGCTACGATTCTTTGGGAAAACCTTATGCGAAAAACGACATCCTGGCAAAAGGCTTTGCTGATAGGCTCACCTCTCGCCCCTTGCGCACGGACTTGGTAGCCCAAGCCAACCGAAACAACGTGTTCATAAATTTCTTTTACCAAATTCAGGGGAATGGCGAACTCCCGGACGTGGGCGATGTGCTCTACTTGTATTTCAAAGATAAAGACGGGATTTGGAATGAGGTATGGAGAATTGAAAATGATGGTAAATTAGACAAGACGAAGTTTGTCGAAGTTAAAATCCCAATAACAGATCCAAAATATTTTCACAATAAGTTCCAATTTCGTTTTCAAAACTTTGGCCGGATATCTGGCCCGTATGATACTTGGAATGTGGATTATGTGTATGTGAGTAATGGCTCTTTGCTATATCAACCACCAAAACCTATTGAGTTGCCCTATAAAGACTTCCCCGATCGGGCAATTTCTGCGAGTGCCTCTTCTTTGTTTGTTGATTTCCAATCAATCCCCGTAAAACATTTTCGGTTAAGTCCAGCATCATTGACACAAAAACCGCATTTTACCATCACTAATCAAAGAAAAGATCAAATCTTTAATCGACAAAATCCAAGCTCTCAAGGATTTGGATATAGCTCATCAGTAAAAATTACTCGAACCGTTTTCAACGGGTCGAATATCCAAAACATTCAACTTACTAGTAATGAAAAGACCGATAAAATACTTTTCTATAAGGAACCTCTGGTTTTTGAAGTCACATCACTACCAACCACTGAATTGAATTCCATTGATACAGCTGTAAGAAAAATGGTTTTTGATTTCAAATTTAGCATCGTGCCAGGCGACAACACTCCTAAAAAATTCGATGGCAGCCAAGATGATGGCGATTTTGACACTGTAGCCTACAAACGAATCGACTTCCGCAGAAACGATACCACTCGTGCAACTTACATTTTAGATGACTACTACGCCTACGATGACGGAACTGCAGAATATGGGGCACGTATCAACGGCATCGGCACGCAACTCGCGTATGAATTCAATCTAAAAACGCCTGACCCTGATATTTTAATTGCCTTCGATTATTACTTCCCTCCTTTTGGCGATGAGTCGACCCAATCGGTGCAGTTTCATGTGCTGGGTGCCCTCACCGGGCAGGAGACCGATTATTTGTATCGGAGGAATACACAAATCAAAAGATCGACCAACAATGTTTTTGTCCGGGAAAACCTAGCCTCACCTGTAATTGTGCAAGGCAAGTTTTACATTGGCTGGCGCTTACTATCCAATGCACTTATTCCGGTTGGTTTAGATCGAAGTTTTGACTCGGGCAGTAAAATGTTTTTCAATAGTTCGGGAGATTGGATACAGAACAAAGACTTAAAAGGCAGCTTGATGATCCGGCCCGTGTTTATACGCAAAGGGCAGGCACCGCCACCGGTGGCAGTCGCAGACGAGCCTGTTGCCGCGCTTTATCCCAATCCAAATACCGGCATTTTTTACCTTCCCATCGCTGCCGAACAAATCTCAATTGTCGATGTAACCGGCCGGCAAGTATCCACCTCGGTAGAAGAAGACCAAGAACAAAAGAAGGTTTCTGCCGACATTCCGATGGGTATCTACGTTGTCAGATATTTTGATGGCAAGTGGCGATCAACAAAAATGTTGGTTAAGCCTTAAATCACTACATTAGAGTCTTAATCCACTTACAACTATGAAGTCTTCTTTGTGGTATTTCACGCTATTGATATCATGCTGTATAACAACCCTTGCTGACGCGCAAATCAAAACACCGTTAGAAGGTCGCTGGGATTTAACCATTACAAAAAACGGACAACAATTGCCTTCATGGTTGGAAGTGCGGCATTCGGGAAACAATACTCTGGTAGGCAGATTTGTATATGCTTTTGGCAGTGCCCGCCCCATTGCTGAAGTGAAATTGAAAGATGGCAAGTTTTATTTTTCTATCCCGCCACAGTGGGAAAAAGGCGAGCGTTGGATGGACTTTGAAGGAAGTTTAGAAAACGACAACACTATAAATGGCACAATGACTTACGTGGACGGCAACAAGTCTTCGTTTGTGGGAGTGCGAGCACCTGCACTGTTGCGCGAAAAGCCAATCGAATGGAGTACTCCTATTCAATTGCTGAACGGAAAGGATTTGACAGGCTGGCATGCCGAGGGAAAAAATCAATGGATAGTGGAGAATGGCGTGTTAAAAAGTCCACAATCAGGCGCCAATCTTTTTACTGATCAGAAGTTTACAGACTTTAAACTGCACATAGAGTTTCGCTATCCGAAAGGAAGCAACAGTGGCGTGTACTTGCGCGGCCGCTACGAAGTGCAAGTAACCGACAGTAAAGGGCTAGAGGCATGGGACGACCAGTTTAGTGGCATCTACGGATTTCTACAACCCAACCGCATGGTGGCAAAAGAAGCAGGCGAGTGGCAGTCATTTGACATTACCTTGGTAGGAAGAACCGTGACAGTAGTCGCTAACGATGTGACTGTTATCTGCGATCAAATTATACCTGGCATCACAGGTGGTGCCATTGATAGCAAAGAAGGCGAGCCAGGTCCCATTTTTTTACAAGGCGACCACGGCCCGATTGAATATCGGAACATTGTGATTACGCCAGCCAGATAAGTAGCCTCAGCCGTTTAACGTCCACCGGGCGTGAGCAAACAGCCACCAGACGCATACTCAAAAAACCTCATTCGCAATCAAGTTCGGGAATTTCTGTCTTCTGCGCACTACCACCGCATATTGTTTGCCGACTTGTAAATTTGATTTTCATTTCTCAACGGATGGCTTTAGAGCAGGTGTTGACATCAGAAGTTATACTGCAGGCTTTGCGCCAACCGTGCCGGGCGCAAGAGGCTCAATGATGGTAAAGCGTTTGAAAGGTCTGTGCCGGCTGCTTAACATTCAATGTTCCCTCAAACCGGCATGGCATCGAAACAAAATTTGATTTGTTTCGTTCGCTCTTGTAATTGATTTGAGCGTTTTGCGACTTATCGGACAGCCTATGAGCAAAAGATACCTCGTCATCATCTTTTCTTTTTTTTCTTCCTCCCTTTGTGCCCAAATCATTCAGGGTAAGGTAATTGATAGTCTGAAGCGCGAACCCGTTGCATTTGCGAACATCGTATTGGCTGACGGTATCCACGGCACCACCTCAGATATTGAAGGCAACTTTAAGCTTGCCATGCCTGAGGGCTACCGGCAGGCGATTACAATTTCGCACGTGAGCTACCAAAAAATGAAATTGCCCTTGTCATTTTTTGACCACCAACGGGTAATCAAGCTGAAACCGGCAGAAGTGGTGTTGAGTGAAGTGATCATCAAAGCCGGGGAGAATCCTGCATTCCGCATCATTCGCAATGCTGTGAACAATAAAAGCCGCAATGACCCCGATCACTTGGAAAGCTACCGATATCATTCATACAACAAGTTTATTGTAAAGCCCAGCGAGATAGGTGATCGCTACAAAAAAAGAGCAGACAGTTTGCGCAATGCAACAGGTAAGGTAACAAAAGAGGAAAAAGACCTATTGCAATGGGATAGTGTCACCAGCCGCATTCATTTTTTCATGACCGAGTCAGTCACTGAAAAAAAAGTGATGAATCCCGGGCGCCAAAAAGAAACATTGATCGGGTACAAAGCATCGGGTTTTAAAAGCCCGTTGTTCGCCAACGTAGCCACTGACTACCAGCCATTTTCGTTCTACAACGACAATATTTCACTATTGGGCAAAAATTTTCTGAACCCCGTCAGCAAAAATTCAGAGCTGCGCTACGAATTTTATTTGACAGACACCACCTATTTCGAAAACGATACTGTGTACGTGATCCAATATGAACCCAAGCGAGGAAAATTGATCACCGGGCTTAAAGGTATGGTGAGTATCAGCACCAACGGTTGGGCCATCAAAAATATTATTGCGTCATCTTCTGATTCGCTGGCGCTTACAGGCATCCGCATTCAACAAAATTATGAGCCGGTAAATGGACACTGGTTTCCCGCACAGCTTAACACCGATATCGACTTTTATGATTTGAAGCAATTCGGCAGTCACATCATTGCACAACATCGAAGTTTCATCAAAGATGTTCAAATCAACCCAACACTGAATAAATCGGAATTTGGCGACATCAAGGTAGACCTCTCGCGCCCAGCGGAAAAACTGAATGAAGCTACCATTGAAACATTCAGAGCTGCACCGCTTGATGCCAGGGAAAGCAGAACATACGTGACGATGGATTCTGTGATGAAGAATTTTCAGTGGTTCGACAAAGGCATAGAGGCACTCGCCACCAACGCCATACCAATTGGTCCATTTGAGTTTGACCTCACGCGTTTGATCCGCATCAATCAGTATGAAGGTTTTCGACTGGGTGGCGGATTATATACCGGTAATCGCTTCTCGAAATGGTTACGCGTGGGCGGTTATGGCGCTTACGGGTTCAAAGACCATCAATGGAAGTACGGTGGCGAAGTGCGTTTCAACCTCAATACCAACCGCGATTTTGGGTTAACGTTTCAATACTTCAATGACATTTACGAAACGGGGTATGCACACCAACCCTTGCAGCGTGACTTAACCAATGCCAACGAAGGATTACGCAGATTGGTGAGTGCGCGCTTTGACAAAATTGAATCGTATCGGGTGGGTGTAACCTACCGCGTGCTTCCCCGCGTGCATGCATCTGCATTTTTGGCCAAGAGCAACATACAACCCACGTACGATTACACGCTGACATTGAACGGAGAATCACTCAACCGGTTTATCATTGGCGAAACCGGCATCGCATTGCGCTACGCGGGTAGTGAAAACTACATGCAATTGGCAGGTAAGAAAGTTTTGCTGGGCAGAGAGTGGCCTATGGTATCACTCGCTTATGCCCGTAGCATACAGGTGTGGGATGCACAACAATTTGAATACCATCGCGTAGATTTTTCTTCGCGGTTTCAGTTCACGCATCGCCCAAAAGGTAAGACTCGCTTGTTTTTGCATGCAGGCTTGGTGGACGGTGTGGCACCCTACGGCCGCCTGTATAATGCCAGAGGCGCAAAAGAAACACAAGCGATTTATGTTGACGAATATTTTCAAACCGTGGGCTTATATGAATTTGCTGCCTCGCGTTATGCCTCTGTATTCTTCAATCATAATTTCGGAAATGTGTTCTACGACAAACGTTACTCCAAACCTGAGTGGGTCATCTATCATTCATCGGGCATCGGCTGGCTTGATCATGCAAATGCCCATTCCAGTTCAGAAATTTCACTGCGGTCTTTCGAAAAGGGCTTTTTTGAATCGGGTACCGGGTTCAATAACCTGCTCCGTTTTAAGTACATCAACGTGGCATACTTTGGGCTGGGGGCAGCCGTTTTCTACCGATACGGAGCCTATCGATTGGACCCACCCATGGACAATGTCTTCTTGAGGGGAACATTCAGCTTGACTTTTTAGCCCTCTACCAAATCGTTCACCTATGGCGAGCCGGGAGAGAAGCCGACTTGGTATGATTATTCACCACCTTTGGTAACCTTTAGCACCCAATTCGCGTCTTAACCAAATATTAAAAAAACCGTTATGCAACTGATTATACAAAACCTCAACAAAACGTATTCAAATGGCGTGCAGGCATTGCAAGATGTGTCGCTCACCATTCACCAGGGAATGTTTGGTTTGCTGGGCCCCAATGGTGCCGGCAAATCATCGCTGATGCGCACCATTGCCACATTGCAAGAGGCAGATAGTGGCAGTATTACTTTGGGTAACATCAACGTGCTCACACAAAAGGAAGAAGTGCGCAAGATTTTGGGGTATCTGCCACAAGAGTTTGGTGTGTATCCTAAAATTGATGCCGTAACACTGCTGGACCATTTGGCGGTGCTCAAGGGCATCAAAAACAAGAGTGAGCGCAGAGGGTTAGTAGAGGCATTGCTCCATAAAACCAACTTGTGGAACGCGCGCAACAAAAATTTGGGAGGATACTCGGGCGGCATGAAACAACGGTTTGGAATTGCTCAGGCTTTGATCGCCAACCCAAAGCTGATTATTGTTGATGAACCCACTGCCGGCCTCGATCCGGCCGAAAGAAATCGGTTTTTGAACCTGCTCTCAGAAATTGGTGAAAACACCATCGTGATATTATCCACACATATCGTTGAAGATGTGAAGGAGCTTTGCACTGACATGGCAATCATTAACAAGGGAAGGGTATTGTACAAAGGCAGCCCCATCGATGCCATTGCAGAAGTAGAAGGCAAAGTATGGACGAAGAGCATTGAAAAAACAGAACTGGAAGAATACCGCAAGAACCATACAATTATTTCTGAACGGCTGATAGGTGGTCGCCCTGTGATTTCGGTGTTGAGTGAAGGCCAACCCAGTGATGGCTTCAAGCGTGTGGCCGCAGACCTGGAGGATGTGTACTTCACCCACATTTTCGGGAGCACCAAACCAGCAGTAGCGGTTTAAGGGAAACATGGTTCTCCACTCACCAGATGGAGCTCTTCGGACTACTTGATTTTGACATGCCTGCTGCCCCGCAGGGGGGTGGCAGCGCACCGAGTGCCGGAAAGAAGCTTTTGGAGAACTCGAATCAATCTTTGCGAAACCATAAAACACATTTACGATGTTTAAAAATATTTTTCTTTTTGAGTTAAAGTACCGAAAGGCACGAGCTGCCAATTACATCTACTTTGCCATCATGTTTTTGCTTTGCTTTTTGGCAGTAACAACTGACGTGGTGCGAATTGGCGGAGGCGTGGGTCAGGTGAAGGAAAATGCACCCATCGTCATAGGCCAGATGATCGCCATCATGGGATTCTTCATGGCACTTATTTCATCGGCAATTATGGGGGTGGCGGTATTGCGCGATTTTGAGCATAACACCGAAGCAATTTTATTCAGCACGCCCATGAGTAAATTTGATTATCTGATGGGCCGCTTTTGGGGATCTTTTGTCGTACTTCTGTTGGTAGCGACCAGTTTGCCCATTGCGTTTATGTTGGGCGATCTGTGGCCGATGCGCGAGGCAGACCGGCTGCTGCCCTTTAACCTCGCCACCTATTGGAAACCCTATTTCATTTTTGTGGTACCCAATATGTTTTTCTCAGGCGCAATCTTTTTTGCCAGTGGTGCGCTCAGCCGCAAGTCGATCGTGATCTACACACAGGGCATTTTATTGTTGGTGTTGTATCTCGGCACAAGCTCGCTGTTGAGCGATCTGGAACAAAAAGAAATCGCTGCGCTTGTCGATCCATTTGGTATACGCGCTTTTGGCTACTACACAGAATACTGGACGCCCGGTGAACGGAACTCTTTGCAGATTCCGTTTGATGGATACATCTTATTCAACCGCTTGATTTGGGTAGGCGTAGGGATTTTGATCTTGGTGGTCAATCATTTCGCCTTCAGCTTCAACGTGGTGCGCGGTTCGGTGTTTCGCGCCAAAGCGGTAAAAGATGAAGCGGTTCGTATCCGGCCGGAGGAAACCAAAATACCCGTTGCAACGCAATTCAGTAATTTTTCTACACATGTAGGCCAGTTAGTGAAGTTGACCCTGTTCTACTTTAAAATGGTGTTCAAAGAGATTCCGTTCATTGCGATAGTGATCTCTGGCGTAGCGCTTCTTTTTGTGAATGCGATCAATTTGAACGAATTGTTTGGAACGAGCTCTTACCCCACTACATACAACATACTCTCACTACTATCGGGATTTGACTTGTTCTTCATGATCATCGCTGTCTTGTACACAGGTGAACTGATCTGGAAAGAGCGAGCTGTCCATCTGAATCTGATTATCGATGCGATGCCCATGCCTGATTTTATTTCCCTGGTTTCAAAGTTTTTCGGGCTGGTTCTGGTTTACCTTGTATTAATAGCAGGCCTGATTGCATCGGGCATGCTCATCCAGATAAGTTACGGCTACTTCAATTTTGAGTTGGGCATCTACTTGGGCACCCTTTACACCCAAACCCTTTCATTCTTGGTGTTGTACACATTACTGTCAATGTTTATTCATGTGATGGTCAATAACAAATTTCTTGGTTTTGCAGTGGCAATCGCATTCTTGATCGCAGTTGATTTTTTCCCACAAATCGGGTTAGAGCACTCACTGTTCCGTTTTGGCAGCAGCACTCTGGAAACTTATTCCGATATGAACACCTATGGCCACTTCGTCATGCCGTTTAGCTGGTTTAAGGTATATTGGTTGGCATTTGCAACTTTTCTCTTCGCGATAGCCGTTATCTTCTCTTCGCGCGGATCCGAAGATGTTATTTCCATGCGCTGGAAAGCTGGGAAATTACGTCTTTCCAGGCAATTGGTTGCCCTCATCATTGGCTCATTAGCCGTATTTTCTGCCTCGGGCATCTTTATTTACTACAATACGAACGTATTAAATCGTTATTCCAACCGAGATGATCGCGAGGCTTTGGCGGTTGACTACGAAAACACATTGAAGAAATATGAATTCATTTCACAACCGCGGATTACAGCAGTGAATTTGAGAGTAGATCTGTATCCCTCAAAAAGAGATTATGAAGCCGAAGGTTACTACATCTTGAAAAACAAGCAGAACACACCCATCACCAACATTCACATCCAGGAAAATGTGTTGAGTTTCATCAAAACTGAAAAAATTAGTTTCGACCGCAGGTTCGGTGTAAAGGAAAAGTTCGATCGTTTTAAATACACGATCTATCAGTTAGCGGACCCTCTGCAACCGGGCGACAGCGTTCGCATGGATTTTAAAACCTCTTTTATTACGGATGGTTTTACGGAAAATGATGATTCTAACACCAACGTGATTTACAACGGCACTTTTTTCGACAACACCTATTTGCCTTCGCTGGGTTATAACCAGAACTATGAGATGAGCGATGACAACGACCGTAAAGAGAAGAAATTGCCCGAAAAGGAGCGCATGATGGAGCGTAGCGACCCGCGCGGCTTGTCGCAAAGTCTGTTTGGTGATGATGCCGACCACGTACAGTTTGAAATTGTGCTGGGTACGGACAAAGACCAAATGGCAATCGCACCGGGATATTTACAGAAATCGTGGGAAGAAAAAAACCGCAATTACTTCCATTACAAAATGGATGCACCGATGTGTAACTACTTTTCCATCATCTCTGCGCGCTATGAAGTAAAACGCGAAAAATGGAATGATGTCAATCTTGAAATCTACTATCACAAAGGGCACGAGTACAACCTCGACAAAATGATGGAAGGCATGAAAGATGCATTAACCTATTACACCAAAAATTTCAGCCCCTACCAATACAGGCAACTGCGCATCATGGAGTTTCCCCGCTATGCGGACTTCGCACAGTCTTTTGCCAACACCATTCCGTTTAGTGAAGGCATTGGCTTCATCGCCAAAATCGATGACCCCGATGAGGACATCGACTACGTGTATTACGTAACCGCCCACGAAGTGGCGCACCAGTGGTGGGGCCACCAGGTGATGGAAGCGGGTGTAAAAGGTAATGCGATGTTGAGCGAAAGCATGTCGCAGTACTCGGCATTGATGGTATTGAAAAACAAGTTCAAACCAGAAATCATTGAGCGCTACCTGAAGTACGAGCTCGACCGCTATTTATCCGGCCGCGCAGGTGAGCGTAAAAAAGAGCAGCCGCTGGAACTGGTGGAAAGCCAGGGCTACATTCACTACCGAAAGGCTTCGCTGATATTCTTTGCGTTGCAGGATTATATCAGCGAAGACAGCGTGAATGCAGCTTTCCGCAGATTCAACCAAACATGGCGCTTTAAAGATGCACCCTACCCTACCTCTGCGGATTTGCTGAAGGAAATCAGAAAGGTGACACCCGATAGTCTGCAATACCTGATCAAAGACATGTTTGAGACGATAACCTTGTTCGAAAACAAAACCGACTCAGCGTTCTACAAAGAGAAAAGCAAGAATGAGTTTGAGGTAACCGTTTATACCTCTGTAGAAAAATTGCGTGCCGACAGCACAGGAATAGAAACGCCTATTGCCATCAACGATTGGATTGATGTGGGCGTGTATGGCAAAAACAAAGCAGGCAAAGATAGTCTGCTGTATTTGAAGAAGCACAAAATCACGCAGAAGCAGAACCAGTTTAAGATTTTGGTAAAATCAAAACCGCGCAAAGCCGGGTTGGATCCGTTGCATAAGTTGATTGACCGGCATTCAGACGATAACACCAAAGGACTGGTGGCAAAGAAGTAGATTTAAATGTTAAGTAAAAGAAAAATCCCCAAGCGAATACTTGGGGATTTTTTGTGAATTTGTTCGACCTCGCTAAGCTCAATCATTTGGCGAGGCGTTCAAGTAGCTCCTTGTCTTCAGCGAAAATGCTTCTAAAATTTTTTGCCAATGTTAACTGTCCAAGCCCAACTGGTGCGTATCATCTATAGTTTCGTAAAAAAACCTAATGAAAAAGAGTAACTGTTGATCCAAACATCATAATCATAATATTCTGTCTTCGGTGGATCAGGGTAATTAAAAACATCCCATTTGTATCGCCTCGAAAAATAGTATGACACGTCTCGTTGGAATCTGTAGTTGAAAAGGATGCCAGATTTTTCGAAAACTCTGACTTCAAAATTTGCGCCTAATAAAAAAGAAAAAATATTTGGATTTCTATAGACTGTATTGTCTGGATGCAGTCCTCGCTCAAGCTGATCCCGTGATCCATAATTTGAATTGTAGGAAAATCCAGCCTCAAACGAAACTTGGACATTTCGCGTGTTTCTAAAATTAATCGGTTGAATACCCAAAACGAAGGGCACTGTAATGAATTTCAACTCATTTTCAATTGGGTATGTGAAAGTTGTATTCCTCACATACCCATTTTTCTGAACATACCCTAGACCCATTTTTGTGTAAAAACCGTGAGTAAATTCTCGCTTAAACTCTAAAGTCACTGAAATAGCATTATTTGTCTCGAAATATGCTCCGGGTTTTGATAATTGCAGTTCCAGATTTTTACCATACATCTCTGCATTGGTTAAACCAATTTGAAACAAAAAATAGTTCGATGAACGCTTTTGTCGCAGGGAGTCTTGCGCGATCGTTAACTGTGGCAACAATAGAAAAAGAAAAATTGAAAGCCTCATAGTAAATTCACAGCTTTATTTTCATTTAAAGACAAATATCAATGATTTGGTTAACAACTCGAATGGAGTTAGAAAAACTTTCAGGTTCGTTAGCGCATAAAGCTTAGTCTGTTGCCCCATTTTTCTTTCCCCCAATAAACTGTATCTTTACAGCCCTAATACAAAACTATTTATGGAGACGATATTTTTGATTGGAATGCCAAGTGGTTGGGA